>PHBE01000010.1 GCA_002841885.1 Deltaproteobacteria bacterium HGW-Deltaproteobacteria-18 | reverse complement strand
GAGTTCGCCCCACACAAGGGGCTGCGGATGCTTTCGCCAAGGGAATTCATCCGCCTTTCAGCAACCGCAGAGTGTCCGGTTTAATAGGGGCAACTCCAGAGCCAAAGGAACCGGGGAGCTTTGGGCCGACCTCTCGCCTTGGCATAGGGCTGATATGCGGTGGAGACCTCCTGCTCATAGGAGGAGTTAACCACCCAGGATTATTATCTTTATCAGGTAAATCTGTGAGAGGCGGAAGACCCTCTAAGGGTTGGTTGAAATTGTGAATAATCTCAATCAGTTGTAATTAGGGACCACTTTTAGAGGGACACCTAAAGAGACACCTCCGGTAGGAAGGAGAATTTTAGGAGCTTGATGAAGATGAAAACTTTAAGATACACCTTAAGGGAAACCTTAGGAGTACCTTAGGACACCTTACGTTTACCAAAGGGGACCTAGAAAGGCCTTGTTCGTAGTCATCATCACCATCGTTGATAATGAACAGCCAGCTAAAGCTTCAGAGCTTACAGTCTCCATATCCGGCATGAGGTCTTCACCGCCAGCCAGAGCATGGGGCCGTCCTCATGCACAACATATGCTCCACCTTCCAGGGGAGATCATGCGCCACAGCATACACGGTACCTCCTCGAAGGGGTGAAGTACCGAGGAAGCCCCGGCCCACGGTCTCCCCTTTTTTCGCTTTTCATACCAAGCTGTAGGGAAATAGCAGGTCAGGCCTGAAGGTGCCCGGTATTACTCAAAGGTATCGATTCGATACTTTTGACCTCCATCCCTCCCAGCACCTAGGCGAACCAAGGGCTTACAGAGACACACCTCTATTTGGCCCGTAATCGCCACTCTCGGGCGTCCTAGCTTGAAGATGATATCAATGGACAAGATGATATTTGGATGGCCTTAGAATTGAAATATGAAGGTCGCTTTTTCCTGCCCTAGGGATAACCTGCCGGAGAACAAAGGGAAAGGATGTTTACCACCAACCACGATGAGGCTCAGTTCCTCGCCCGTCCAGATGTAGCCGAGCAGGTCGGGGCTTTGTTCGCAGAGTCCATCCGACTGGCCGGTGAGCATTTCGGTTTCGCATGCCCGACCACAGGTGAATTCAAGATCGGTCCTTCCTGGGCTGAGACACATTAACATAAATAATCACAAGGAGATACCTCATGTCCAATACCACCACCAACGCTATCACCACCTTCCAGTTTCCCTTGACCATTGGCCGGGATGTCAACGTCCGCATCACCGACCAGAATGGTGACCCCTGGTTCATCGCCAAGGATGTATGTGAGATTCTCGGTTTCAGAGATGCCTACAACGGGGTTCGCCTTCTCGATGATGACGAGAAGGGTACTCTCAATGTGAGTACCCCCGGTGGGGATCAGGATCTGACCATCATCAACGAGTCTGGCCTCTACTCCCTGATCCTCCGGTCCCGCAAAGCGGAAGCCAAGCGGTTCAAGAAGTGGGTGACCAACGATGTCCTCCCATCCATCCGCAAGAACGGCGGGTACATCATAGGTCAGGAGAAGATCGTCACCGGAGAGATGTCCGACCTTGAGTTCCTCGCCAAGGCCCAGACGGTTGCCGGTCGGGTGCTGATGGCACTGACCAGGGAACGTGATGCGCTCCTGGCTGCGAACGCTGCCATGCTCCCCAAGGCCAAACGCTACGACGCCGTGGTGGCCGACAAGGATCAGATGGTCCATGAGTTCGCCAGGAAGCTGAAGGGTGTGCTCAATTTTGAGCAGACCTCCTACATCCACCCACAGAACGGCCAGAGCCAAGCGTTCCTTCCCTATGTACGAGGTGGCCCGTGAGGGGTTCACTTTCTTGGCTACGGGATTCACCGGAGTGCAGGGGCATTGCCGATGAAGGCACAAGACCACAGTATTCAGCAGATGCCCGATTGACGCGATATTATTGATGGCTTATATCTTAAAGTATTCAGGAGCGAATATGAACAACTACACTCAAGAGCAAATCAAGAAAAAGGCCTCCGAACTCATCGACGCGGCAGGAGTAACTGACGAGTTCCCCGTGCCCCTTAGCGCCATTCTTGATCACTTGAATTATCATTGGGTACAGTTCCAGCCCAACGAAAAGACCGCTGGTGTTGCAGGCGCTGTCAATCACCAACAGCACAGGGTGTACACCAACGCCTACGATATCCCTCAAAGACAGCGCTTCACGGCGGCCCATGAAATTGGGCACATTGTGCTCCATGAGGGAGAGAATGTTGTTGACCTTCGAGTGACCACAACACCCTATGATACGCCTGAAGCCGACGCGAACTCCTTTGCAGCAGAACTATTGATGCCCGAAGGAAAATTCAGAGAGCTTAGAGAAAAAAAGAAATATACCCGTAGCCAGCTCGCAGACTTTTTTGGTGTCAGCCATCAGAGTGTCGAAGTACGTCTAAATAAACTTTCTTTGTCATAAGGGTATCTTCTGTGAAAGGTCTTCGTGGAACAGAAACAACCAATCCGCTTCAAGCGCTTGAAGAATCTCCCCTTAACCCCGTTCATAATGATCCACTTCCAGAACAAGACAACAAAATAAAAAAAAACGCCGCTTTTACAAAATGCCAAGTTGGCCTTCTTATATTCTTGGCAGTTATAGTTGGAGGAATTGTACTTTTCGGGGTAGGAGTATTCATATGCCTTACTTATAATCACATCGGATACGTCTTAAAGTGCCCAGAAATGACGAAAGACTTACTCGCTGACATGGTGAAAATCGTTCTCACTGCCAGCGCTACACTTTTCTTTGGAAGCTTGTTCAACAGATAAACCAACAACCTGTCGATTAATTTTCCCTCAAAAACCTGAAAGCCCATATCGTACTATAATATCGACCAAGTTCCCCCGTGCCTTGCGTCCGCTTCAACTCCTTGGAGAATTAATCATCACCAAGATAGTCATCGTTCCTTGCTTCCATAGACAGGCCGCCACCCACCGACAGCCTAATACCCCGACCATCAGGTTGCAGTCATCGGCAACCCTAAGTTGAATTTAGATTTAAGCGAAGGGACTCCTCAACTTTGAGGACACCCAAGACAAACAACAAAGGCTCGCTTGACACCCCCCCCCCCTTCCATCCTATTACAAAACCTCCTAACGAACGTAAGCGGGATTTGTAAGCAGGAGGAAAGGACATGGCTGAAGGGAAGTTCATCTCATATCTGAGGGTATCCACCGCCAAGCAGGGACTGTCAGGGCTTGGCCTTGAGGCACAAAGGAAGGCTGTCACCGACTTCTTGAACGGCGGGAACTGGACCTTGTTGAATGAGTTCGTCGAGGTTGAGAGCGGGAAGAAGAACGACAGACCAGAACTGAACAAGGCCCTGGCCCATTGCAGGCTCACAGGGGCCACGCTTGTTATCGCCAAGCTGGACCGACTGTCACGCAATGCCCACTTCCTGCTGGGCTTACAGGAGGCTGGGGTTCACTTCATCGCCACCGACATGCCGACTGCCAACGAGCTTACAGTGGGCATCATGGCCCTTGTAGCCCAGGAGGAAAGGAAGGCCATCTCTGCCAGAACCAAGGCCGCCCTTGCTGCCGCCAAGGAACGAGGCGTGAAGCTGGGCTGTCCGAATGGAGCGGCTCACCTCCGGCAGTACGGGAACGAACTAGGGGTGGAGGCAGTGAAGCGGAATGCTGATGAACGGGCCGGAAAGCTGGCCGATGTGGTCAAGGAAATCCAGACCAAGGGGACCACGAGCTTGAAGGGTATTGCTGATGAACTGAACAGACAGGGAATCACTACGGCCAGGGGAGGCTTGTGGCATGCGTCCAGCGTGAAGAACCTTATTTCCCGCTTGCGTACAGGATAGATTACTTTACAAAACGAACTAGCACGACTTCAAAAGAAATATCACAACTAAAAAAAAGACAACCATAGCGGACACTATCCTTATCCATTCAGAAATCGAGAAACCAATATCTCCACAACCACAGTTAGGACATGACATAGACACATCATGTCCTCTCGGATACCATGTGTAAGAGCAGTTTTTACATTTATTCTGTGGACGCTTCGCCATCTCAATTCTCCGCGCTATATTTTTACCCCTGAAAGATGCTATTATTTTTTTCTAAACTCCCCATCTTGAGCCGCAGTTAAGCCTAAGTGGACATGTCAGCCCGTGAAATAATTGACGGGGTATTCACACCTTAACATGAGCATGTTGTGCGACCCGGCACAGGCAATCTCAATGGCCCGCTTGGCCCGCTCCTGCCCCTTGACCTCCGAGAAATCCCGCCGGAACTGCTCCTGCTCGCTCCACAGGCCCTCCACATCGCAGACCAGAGGAGCGATATCCTCTTCGCCGAGCACGAAGCGCACAACCTGGGCCAGGCTCTTGCAGCCGAACACGGGCAGCCCCTGCACCACGGCGGCTTCCCTGCCGTTGGCCTCGGGCACGATCATGCCCCGGGCCCCGGCTTCACGGGCCCGTAGTGCCAAAGGCAAGACACCGGGCACGGGCTTGAGTTCCCCTGAAAGCGAAAGCTCTCCGGCCAGATAGAGGCCGGAGAGCTTTTCTCCGGAGATGACTTCGGCCCCGGCCAAAAGGCCGAGGGCCAGGGGGAGGTCGTAGCCCGAGCCCTCCTTGCGGATATCGGCCGGGGCTATGTTCACGGTGATGCGGCTGGGCGGCAGCTTGAAGCCCGAATTCTTGAGCGCCGAAAAAACGCGCTCCTTGGCTTCCCGTACCGCGCCTTCGGCCAGCCCGACCATGATGAAGGCGGGCATGCCCGACCGTGCCAGGTCCACCTCTAGCTCGATGGAGAATCCGTCGATTCCCAGCAAGGCGGCGGTGGAGACCTTGGCGATCATGCCTATTCCACCATCTGCCCGATGCGTTCCCAGCGGATGTCGGTCAGGCTGGCCCAGGACCAATACAGGATGAGAGCCTTGCCCTCGATGGTGTTGCGCTCGACAAAACCCCAGAAACGCGAGTCGTATGATTCGTCACGATTGTCGCCCATGACGAAATACTTGTTCTCGGGCACCATGACGGGCCCGAAATTGTCGCGCCGAGGCACGGACGTCGAGGCATCGACATGCTGGATGTAGGATTCCTGAAGTTCCACGCCGTTGCGGAAGACCTTCTTGTCCCGGATCTCGATGACGTCGCCCGGCAGGCCGATGACGCGCTTGATGAAATCCTTGGAAGGGTCCTCGGGGAATTCGAACACGATGATGTCGCCATGCTCTGGGCCTTCACGCTCGATGATCATGGTGTTGGTGAAGGGAATCTTTACGCCGTATGCAAATTTGGTGACCAGCAGGTGATCGCCGATCTGCAAGGTCTGGAGCATGGATCCGGACGGAATCTTGAAAGCCTGGACCACGAAAGAACGGATGAAAAACGCCAGTATGAGCGCCACGATAAGGGCTTCGGCGTATTCCTTGAGCATTGTCTGCCAACGAGGGTTCATGTCTGTACCTGCCTGATACGTAATCTGCCTACGCAGTTGTTATCGAAACTTTATTCGTCCGACTGAAGGGCTGCCAGGAATGCTTCCTGCGGAATCTCCACGCTGCCCATGCGCTTCATGCGCTTCTTGCCTTCTTTCTGTTTTTCCAGGAGCTTGCGCTTTCTGGTAATGTCACCGCCGTAGCACTTGGCCGTGACGTTCTTGCGCATGGGCGAAACCCGCTCACGCGCAATGATCTTGCTGCCCACGGCCGCCTGAATGATGATCTCGAACAGCTGGCGGTGAATGACCCGCTTGAGCTTCAGCGCCAGGGCGCGACCCCGGTACGCCGCGTTGGAACGGTGCACGATGACCGCCATGGCGTCCACGGCTTCGCTGTTGATGAGCACATCAAGTTTGACCAGATCGGCCACCCGGTAGTCGATGACCTCGTAGTCCAGAGAGGCGAAGCCCTTGGTCACCGATTTGAGACGGTCGAAGAAGTCGTAGACGATCTCCGAGAAGGGGAGCTCGTAACTGATGACCACGCGGGTGGACGTCATGTAGCGCATGTCCTTCTGGATGCCGCGCTTCTCCTCGCAAAGTCCCAGCACGTTGCCGACGTAATCGTTCGGAACGTGAATCTCCATGCGAACGAAGGGCTCGGCAATGGATTGGATCTTTTCCTGCGGAGGCAGGTTGCTCGGATTGTCGATGTCAAAGGTCGCGCCGTCAATACGGGTCACTCGGTAGATGACCGAAGGGGCGGTGGCGATGAGCTTGGCCTGAAACTCGCGCTCAAGGCGTTCCTGGATGACCTCCATGTGCAAAAGTCCCAGAAAACCGCAACGGAATCCGAAGCCGAGGGCCTGAGAGGTCTCGGGCTCGTAGTACAGGGCGGCGTCATTGAGCTGCAGCTTCTCCAGCGCAGACTTCAAGGTGTCGTATTCCCCCGGCTCCACGGGATAGAGGCCGCAGAAGACCATGGGTTTTATGGTCTTGAATCCGGGAAAAGGGGTGGCCGTGGGATTGTCGGGGTCGGTGATGGTGTCGCCGACCTGGGCATCCTTGAGCTCCTTGATGGCCCCGCACATGAAGCCGACCTCGCCCGCCGCGAGCTGTTTTATGTCCGTGGGCTCGGGCGAGAAAACGCCGAGCTTGGTGACTTCGAACTTCTTGCCCGTGGCGCACATCTGCACGCGCTGACCGTTCTTGATCCGTCCTTCCAGGACCCTGAAAAGAACGACCACGCCCTGATACGAATCGTACCAGGAGTCGAAGATCAGGGCTTTCAGAGGCGCTTCAGTATCGCCCTTTGGCGGCGGAACCCGCTCCACGAGACGCTCAAGCAGCTCTTCCACGCCCAGCCCCGACTTGGCCGAAACCTTGACGATATCGGTGCAGTCGATGCCGATGACTTCCTCGATCTCCTCCGCCACCCGCTCGGGCTCGGCGCTGGGCAGGTCGATCTTGTTCAGGACCGGCAGCACTTCAAGATCATTGTCCAGCGCCATGTATACGTTGGCCAGGGTCTGGGCTTCCACTCCCTGGGTAGCGTCGACCACCAGCAGCGCCCCATCGCACGCGGCCAGACTGCGCGAAACCTCGTAGGAGAAGTCGACGTGACCGGGCGTGTCGATGAGATTCAGGATGTAGTTGCGGCCGTCCTTGGCCTTGTAGGGAATGCGCACACTCTGGGCCTTGATGGTGATGCCGCGTTCCTGCTCCAGTTCCATGCGATCCAGGTACTGGTCCTTTTTCTGACGATCGGAGATAAGCCCCGTCTTTTCCATGATCCGGTCGGCCAAGGTTGACTTGCCGTGATCAATGTGGGCTATAATACTGAAATTTCTGATATTTTCTTGTGTAGCCATATGTCCTGTGTTGGGAGAGAGACTCGCGTTCATTACGGGTAAAACGTTTATTGATATTTGATTTTCTTTGGGATGTCCATTGAACGCAAGGTGGGAGAAAATTCGGAGAGAAACGACAAAACCAATTGAATTCAGATAATTAACGCTCAAAGCCGCAAGCTGGAACACGTCCGCCCCAAGGTCGGCGCCGAAGACGGGAACAGCGCTTGAGAACTTTTGAAATCAAGGATATATGATCGTTTTCCCATTACCTGCGACCAGGCTGGCGCCATGTCCAAACTCAAAGCGTTGCTTCTTCACCCGGATCCTGAAGTCAGGTCTCAATTGCGAGACATGCTCTCCCCTGTCAAGGAGATTGCCGTGCTCGGGGAAGCGGTGTCCTCGTTTGAGGCCCTGGAGATGCTGACCTTCATCCCCTACGATGTCTTTTTCATGGGCACGGACCTGCCGCACGGAGTCAGCGGCATGGAACTGGCCGCGCATCTGGCCCAGGGCGACGACCCGCCCGCGCTCATCTTCCTGGCCACGGAAGAGGATCAGGCTTTCACCGCCTTCGAACTGGGAGCCGCCGACTATCTGCTCTGGCCCGCAAACGCGAACCGCTTCGCGCGCTCCATCGAGCGCCTGCGCCCGCTGCTTCCACGCAAGAAGGCATCCCCGCCGACCCAGCCCCTGCAGGCCCGTCAGCACATAAACGAAGAGACCGTGCAACTGTCCATGGGCGACGACGAGGAAGAGATCTTCGTCAACGCCCTGCGCCAGGCGTGGGACATGAGCCGGGAGCGCTCCCCGGAGATCGAAAAGCTGCCGGTCAATCAGGAGGGCCGCCACATCCTCATCCCCTACACGCAGATCGTGTACGTGGAGGCCTACGAGGACTACAGCTTCGTGCACACGGCCCAGGACCGCTTCCTGACCTCATATCGTCTCAAGAACCTGGAGGCGCGCCTGCGGCCGCATCGCTTCTGCAGGGTGCACCGCAAGTATCTGGTCAACCTGGACATGGTCACGGAGATCGCATCCATGCCCGGCGGCAATTTCATGCTGCGCACGGCCGGACGCAAGAAGATCGAGCTTCCGGTCAGCAGGCGGCGCATCGGCGAACTGAAGAAAATTTTGCAACTCTAGCGGCGCTTACCTGGCCCAAAAGGCCATTAGCCGAGAATTGGCTTTCCCAGAATACTAAAACGAGTACACAATATGGAACGACGCACCGGCATGAAACGCGGCCTGCCGCGCAAGGAGAACGCCATGAAAGAAACCGACATGGCCTATGGCGAAGAACTCGTCTTCCGCCCCCTGCCCCAATTGGTCATTGAGGCCAATGTCAATCCGCAGGAGTTTGCCACGGCCCAGGCTTCGGCCAGGGCCGACAACCTGGGATATTGGGAAGACGCGGCCCAGGAACTGGACTGGTTCAACAAGTGGGACGTTATCCTGGATGACTCCGAGGCTCCTCGCTACCAGTGGTTCAAGGGCGCCCAGTGCAACATCGTATACAACGCCCTCGACCGTCACATCGCCACGGCCAACAAGAACAAGCTGGCGCTCATCTGGGAAGGCGAGGCCGGAGACACCAAAAAATACACCTACTATGAACTCTACCGCGAGGTGAACAAGCTGGCCAACGCCATGCGTTCGCTGGGCCTTGGCAAGGGCGACCGGGTGGTGCTCTACATGCCGCTCATCCCCCAGACCATGATGGCCATGCTCGCCTGCGCCAAGATAGGGGCCGTGCATTGCTCGGTCTTTGCCGGATTTTCCGCCAAGGCCTTGCGCCAGCGCATCACCGAGGTCGAGGCCAAGCTGGTCGTCACCGCCGACGGATTCTACCGCAACGGACGCATCGTCAACTTGAAATCCACCGTGGACGAAGCGCTGGTAGGAGGATGCGACTGCGTGGAGACCGTGGTCGTGGTCAACCGCGCCAAGCTGGACGTGGACATGGGCGAGGCCCGCGACATCTGGTACGACGCCCTGGTCCGCCAGGAACGCTCCGACGCGGCCACGGAGATCATGGACTCAGGCGACCCGCTCTTCATCCTGCACACCTCCGGAACCACGGGCGAGCCCAAGGGCATCGTGCACGGCCACGCCGGATACATGGTCGGCCTGCACCGCTCGCTGGACTGGGTCTTCGACATCAAGCCCACGGACATCTTCTGGTGCACCGGCGACATGGGCTGGATCACCGGGCACAGCTACGTGGTCTATGGTCCGCTCATCGCCGGCACGACCACGGTCATGTACGAGGGGCATCCCCTCTATCCCCAGGCCGACCGCATGTGGGACATTGTGGCCCGTTACGGAGTGACCATCCTGTACACGGCCCCCACGGTCATCCGCATGCTCATGCGCTACGGCAACCAGTATCCGCGCATGCACGACCTCTCGACCCTGCGCCTCCTGGCCAGCGTGGGCGAACCCATTTCCCCCGACACCTGGCTCTGGTTCTACAAATTCATCGGCCACTCCCAATGCCCCATCCTCGACACGTGGTGGCAGACCGAAACCGGCGGATGCATGATCACCCCCTTCCCGGTCTCGGTCCTGAAGCCGGGCTCCGTGCACCGGCCCATGCCGGGCATCGAGGTGGCCATCGTCGACGAGGAAGGCAATCCCGTGGAAGACGGGGTGGCCGGCAACCTCGTCGTCACCAAACCCTGGCCGTCCATGCTGCTTGATATTTTCGGCAAGCCCGAACTCCACGACGCGACCTACTGGCCGCTGGGGCCCGGCAAGTACTGGGCAGGGGATATCGCCACCCGTGACGAAGACGGTCTGATCTGGATCCACGGCCGCTCCGACGACGTCATGAACATCGCCGGGCATCGCATCGGCAACGTCGAACTCGAAAACGCCTTCCTGACCCACAAGGCCGTGGCCGAAGCGGCCGTGATCGGCATCCCGGACAAGATCAAGGGCGAGGTGGCCAAGGCCTACATCGTGCTGCAAGCGGAGTTCGCGGCCTTGGACGATCGCAACGAAATCATCCGCATGCTCAAATCCCATATCCGCAAGGAAGTGGGCCCCGTGGCGGTGATCCGGTCCATGGAGTTCGTCGAGGCTCTGCCCCGGACCAGCAGCGGCAAGATCGTGCGCCGGGTCCTGAAAGCCAAGGAAGCAGGGTTGCAGGTCGATTTGGGCGCTGTCGTCGAAGACTAGGAACCGCCCCGCAACACATCAGCGAACAACCTGGCCTGAATATACTGGGCCAGCGCCGCCACCGCGCGGTCGCAGACCGGAAAGACCGGGACGCCCCCGGCCATGAGCACGTCGCGCAATGGATCATAGAGGCGGCCGCCGTCGATGACGCCGATGATGGGCTTGTCGCTCTGCCTGGCTACTTCCGGCAGCAAGCGTGCAATGCCGCCTTCGGCATGAAGGTCAAAGGCCGGAACGTCTGTTTCGGCCAGGGTATGCATGGCCGGAGAGAGGGGATCCAGCCCCAGGACCACTGCATCGACTCCGGAGTCTGCGGCCAGGATGGCGGCGATGCGGGCGTGGGCATCGTCATCGGCGGCAGGGTTGATGTCCAGCGGATTGACTATGCTGACCAGTGCATCCAGACGCTTCTCACGCAGCACTCCGGCGATCTTCTCCGCGCTCTCCTGCGCAAAAGGCGCCAGTTGCATCGCGTAGTCGTCGCTCTGAATGGAATCGGCCATGCCCACGGCCTCGAAACCCGCGCCGCTCACGGCCGCCAGGCGATTGCCGCGTATCCGCTTGTCGTGCAGGGTTTCGGCCAGCAGAAAAAGGTCCTGGAACTGATTGAAATTCTGGGCCACGATAGCCCCGGCCTGACGCACGCAGCTCTCACAGACCATGAAATCACCGGCCAGCGAAGCGGTATGCCCACTGGTGGCGGACTTGCCTTCCGGTGTACGGCCCGCCTTGTAGAAGACCACCTCCTTGCCGGCCATGACCACCTCGCGCACGGCTCGGCAAAATGCCAGCCCGTCGAGGTCGCTGAATCCTTCGGCATAGACCGCGATGACATCCACCTGATCCGAATCCTTGAAATAGCTGACCATGTCGCCAAGGGTCAGATCCGTCTGATTGCCCATGGAGATCATGTACGCCGGCACCAGTTCCGGACACTGGCTGCTGCGATGCAGCATGAAGGCCCCGCTCTGGCTGACCAGGGCCGCGCGGCGGTAGGGCTTGCCCCGGTCGCGAGGCAGCTTCTCCTCGGGGATGAACCAGGTGTCGTAGCGCCCGGGCCTGGAGACCACACCCATGCAGTTGGCACCCAGAAAAACCGGTCCGCCGTCACTCGTGGCGTGAGCCGCGTTGATCTGGGCCACGACCTGGGCGGCGCGCTCGCGGCTGTCCTCGGTTTCGCCCATGCCGCCGGGGATGAGCATGACCGCGTGGGCCGCGTCGCGGCGGATGATCTCCTCCACCAGATCGGGGACCTGGGCTGCACCCACGGCCACCACCAGCAGATCGAGCCTGTGTGGCAGAGCGGCCAGATCGGGCACGCACAGCACTCCGCTCTGATCAGGGACGCCCTCGCGCAGGATCGTCACGTTTTGCGGGTCAAAACCCTGGGCCAGGATGTTCTCCAGAATGATGCGCCCAAAATTCCGCCGCGTGGCCGAAACTCCGACAATGCCGATGCGCTCCGGGTGCAGCAGATTATGGATCTTACCCACTGGCCTGCCCGCAGCTTGAGACTGTGGCAGGGAAAAGCGGCACATGCCATCCAGGGGCACCATCAGATAATCGGTAAAAGCGAAGGGATTGACTTCCAGTTCCTCGATGATGAATGGCGCGTCCGGATTGTCCGGCGAATAATGATTGGCCATGGCCACGAAACTTTCAAAGCACTCGATGAGCTGCTCGTCAGTCACAATGCGGCGCTGCCCCCGGGTCAACCCGGCGAGTTTCTTGTAGGAGATGGTCTGGCGGAAAAGTTCGAAAAAAGTCTGCCCATCGGTCATGGCCGTGGACGCTGCCACAATGGCCTGGCCCTTGCGGAAACGCTGGGCGTAAAGCTCCGTATCCGTTCCGCCGAGCCCGGCGCTAAGGACCATGCCGAACTCGCGGGTACGGCGCAGGCCGACGATGAGCTCGTGGCCGAAGGTGTCGGAGTCCGGCGGCATGAACTGCACCTGCAGCACGCCCTTCACGTCCCGGCTGATGGCGGCCACCAATGCCTGACCACTGAGATTTCGATATGAGGGCGGCGCGGCGTCCGGGTTGCGCTCGATCCAGGCTGCATAGCTCTCGGGCACCTCGTAGAGCATGCGCCGCTGGGCCGAACGCACGCTCTGCGGCGTCTTGGCCACAATCCGCACCCCGCCGACCTCGGTCTTGTGCACGATGGTCGGGGAAACGATCTTGAGCACCGCCCGCTCACCGGGAATGGCCGTAAGCTCCGCATCGGAAGGTCGCGCCCCGCGCACCAGCAGATTGACCTGCGGAGGAGTCTCGGCCCCGGACGCTGCGAGCAGGGTGTAGACTTCGTATTCGTAAAGGAAATTTCTGTTTTCGGAGTGGGCTTGCTGGAGGAGGGCCGCAACGGCCGCAAAATCGATATAGTCGGGTGAGTTCACAGAGGCTCCTTGGAGGCTAAGATGCTGCACATCATGCCCGGAGCGGGATTATCGATCAAGGGGGGACTTAAGATCTTTCAGAAGTAAAAAGTGATGATACGGATCCGTCATGCTCGGTTCAAAATCCCAGGAAGCATACCATTCCCGGGGCCTGTGCGTCCTTGGCATGCACAAGAACCGCCCTGATCCCTGCGATGTCCGCAGCCTGCAGCGTTCACAGCAACACATCCTTGATAAGCGCCCGTCCCAGGCCTTTGCGCAGATACTCCACATCCACCACCAGCCTGGCCAGAATCATTACCGGCACGTGGATGAAGACGAAGAGATTGAGAAGATTTTCTCCCTCAAGATATTGCCCACGATTCTAGGGAATTCAAACTTCGTCCAGACCATCGAAGACCGTTTTTTCGTAGCCAAGCTCAGCCCCGAAGTCCCGGAATCAAGGCAACTTGCGCCGCTCACCATGGAGGCGATCAAAAAAGCCGTCTGTGAAGCCCAAGGCGTCACCGAAAACGTTTTGATCTCGGCCGTGCGAGGAATGACTAATGATCCTAGCGACATCTCCATATATCTCTCCAGAATCCTCAAAGGAGACAACCTGAAACAAATCGGAGAGCACTTCAAAAATCGAGAAGTACAGCACCGTCGCCATCGCGCGAGTGAAAAGGAAGATCGATACAGATAGAAGAATGGCTGAAGGAATCAAGGATATCGTTAAGATGATTAATAAAAGTCAAAAGAAGACTTGGATTCTTCTGCTAAAAACACTCTAAAAGCACTCCCTTTGGACATGGCGAAAGTGCTTTTAGAGTTTACAGAAACAATTCTATGCAACTTGATCATTAATTAAAAGTACAATTTGCTCCACCGTCGTCTATCCTGAGGTTCATAGAAACATTATCATACGCAGTAGTAGCAGTATCCTGAGCATCAACACCAGCATCTGTAATAAAATCAACATTTCCATTAGCCGACGCATTAACAGCAAAGCCAACAAGCTTGCTTCCTGCTACAGTAGTACAGTTTGTCTGAAGAACATTGTCTACAGCGAACTGCGCAGCAGCTTCAGAGATACAATTTCTCAAATCCGAATTACAATTAGCCAGCGACGCATTCCTCTTATACTTCGTAAACTGCGGAATCGCGATCGCTGCCAAGATACCGATAATTGCCACGACGATCAAAAGTTCGACCAGGGTGAAGCCTTTTTCATTCTTTCTGAACCGGTTCATACTATCCTCCAATAAAGTTGGGTTGAGATATCCATGCTTGTATTGGACTACTATCATTATCCGTGCCAAGGTGTCATTTCTTTTGTTTTGTTTTCACTGAAAGGCGTAAAAATATCTCGGAGGCCTCGGGCGGAGTCATTTTTGGGATGGCGGATCTTGTCGAATACTGGCGGGAAATTATTTTTTTTCAGCTAGTTGGAAAAGGCATGGATTCCCGCCTTAGCAGGAATGACCGTTATGGTGGGGGGGGCCTTTTTTGTTGCTAAGGAATATTCTCGTGTTGCCGTGAGTTTCGGAGCAAGCAAACCGGCGCGGATTCTGGGTCCGAACCGACAAATTTTGTCACTTCGGGCCCATTTTTGGGCCGGAGACCGCCAATCCTTGACTTGCGCCCCAGATGACCTAAATCAGAAGGGCTGATTTCTGGCGTCAAGAAGCGTTTTCCGGATCGCTCCGTTAGGGAATTTTGGAAAGTCGCAAGCATCGCCAAAATTCATCCAACATAAGAATAACCATATTGAGGAGGAACAATGAACTTCCAGACTGTTTCCCAGTCCCGCACCGATGTGCAGGCGACCAACCTTTTCCTGCGCGGGGTCTACAACTGGATGAGCCTCGGGCTGGGTCTGACCGCCGTGGTTGCCTACACCGTGGCCAACACGCCCGCCATCGCCCAGGTCATCTTTGCCAATCCCATCATTTTCTGGGGCATGATCATCGCCCAGTTCGGCCTGGTTCTGGCCATATCCGGGGGCGTGCATCGCCTGTCCGCCGGCACCGCCACGGGTCTTTTTCTTCTGTACAGCGCCCTGACCGGCGCCACACTGTCGTCCATCCTCCTGGTCTACACGGCGGCCTCCATCTTCAAGGCCTTCATTGTCTGCACAGGCATGTTCGCGGCCATGAGCGTCTACGGCGCCACCACCAAGAAGGACCTGACCGGCTGGGGCAGCTTCTTGTTCATGGGGCTCATCGGCATCATCCTCGCCTCTGTCGTCAACATCTTCATGGCCAGTTCAGCCCTTGATTTCGTCATCAGCGGAATCGGTGTGCTCATCTTCACCGGCCTCACCGCCTACGACACCCAGAAGCTCAAAGTCATGGGCGAGTCCGCACCCATGGATGATACAGTGGCCGTACGTCGCGGGACCATTCTCGGAGCGCTGACCCTTTACCTTGATTTTATCAATCTGTTTCTCTTTTTGCTGCGATTCTTCGGATCTTCCCGAAACTAATCCGGGGGCGGCATAGGCCGCCCTTTTCCTTTTTCGGCGCTCAAACCATGACTCCTGACCGCATATCTCGACTGCAAAGCCAGTTCCCCCACATACTGGGCCCCTTAAGCAAGGCCTACGCCCGGATCATGCGCCTGCGCGCCAGACTCTACGCTTCGGGCAGGCGCGTGTCCTGGAGGCCCCCGGCCCCCTGCATCAGCGTCGGAAACATTTCCTGGGGCGGCACGGGCAAGACCCCGGTCGTATCCTGGCTGCTGGACTGGGCCCGCGATGAGGGCTTGCGTCCCACTGTGTTGACTCGCGGCTACGGTGCCAAACCGCCGCACCTGCCCTACGCGGTCCAGCTTTTGAGTCCGCCGCATGAGGCGGGTGACGAACCGTTGCTTTTGAAGCGCACCCACCCCCAGGCCCAGATCCTGGTCGACCCCAACCGCGTCCGGGCCGGCAAGATCGCGGCCAGAAAAATGGCCGATCTCTTTGTCCTCGACGACGGGTATCAGCACCTGCGCGTCCAGCGCGACCTGAACCTGTGCCTCATGTGCCCGCGGGATCTGGACGTGGAGTGGAACCGGGTCATCCCCGCCGGATCATGGCGCGAAGACACCTCAGCCCTGGCCAGGGCCGATGCGTTTCTGATCAACACCATGTTCGACGATGACGGGTGCCTTGAGACCATCGCCCATATCAAGCTGGCGATCCTGGGCAAGCCCATCTTTTTTTTCCGGGTCACGGCCCGGGGCGTGGCCAACGCCTTGACTGGAGAGGCGCGGGATACGCTGGACGGACAACGCTTTCTGCTCGTCACGGCCATCGCCAATCCGGACAAAGTGTGTCAGACTTGCAAGACAGATCTTGGAGAAAAGCCGGTCCGGCACCTGATCTATCCCGATCATCACCCCTTCGGCATCTCCGACTGGCAGGCCATTGTCGCAGCCGCCGAACGCAACAACTGCGCGCACATCGTCTGCACTCCCAAGGACGCCGTCAAACTGGCGCCCTTTGCCGATGAACGGCTGTGGACTCCGCAGCTGACGACATCCTTCTCAACCGCCGGCCCTCTTTCGTTTCGCGACTGGCTCGGCGAACGTTTTCACAACCTACCATGGACTTTACATGCCCCCGAAAAAGCAAGCTAGACAAACCAAATTTTCCAAGAAAAACCTACTTACCGCCCTGCACCAGGCCGGTGCGCCCCTGCGCAGCAAAAACATCTTCGATCTGTTCGACGCCGACGCCTCCCTCAAGAAGGTTATCAAATCCACGCTGGCCCAGATGGTCGAGAGCGGCGAGATCGTCCAGATGGGCAAGAGCTACGGGCTCCTGGACAACCTGCCGCGCATGACCGGAATCCTCGACGTGCGCCGCTCGGGAGTTGGCTACCTCATTTCCGAAGACAAAAAGCAGAAAGATCTCTTCATCCATTCCAACAATTTCGGCGGAGCCTGGCCCGGCGACAAGGTCGTCGCCGTGATCGACAGCTCGCGCAAGAAGGATTCTCCGGAAGGGCGGGTCGTCGAGGTTTTGGACCGCGCCACGCGCGAGCTCCTGGTCCGGGTCAGCCGGCGCATCCATCAGGACAGCTATTTCTGCCATCCCACGGACTCCCGCATGCCTTTCTACACCGTGGTCGATACCAGCGGCATTCCCAATCCCGAAAAAGGCGACATCCTGAGCGTTGCACCGGTCGAGGAACAGGAAAAAGGACTTTGGCGCTGTACGGCCCTGCGCCGTCTGGGCGAGGAGCGGGATCTGGCCACCCAGGAATTGCTCGTCAAGACCGGCTACTTTATTCCCGAAGTCTTTCCGGTTCCCGCGCTGCGACAGGCCGAAGCCCTGCCAGGCGTCCCATCGCCCGAGGACTGGGCGGGTCGGAATGATCTGCGCAAGCTCACGCTTGTGACCATCGACGGCGAGACGGCCAAGGATTTCGACGACGCGGTCTACGTTGAACGACAGGAGAACGGATACAGGCTGATCGTAGCCATTGCCGACGTGGCGCACTACGTGCCCGAAGGCTCGCCGCTGGACGTCGAGGCGATGGCACGGGGCAATTCCTATTATTTCCCGCTTTCCGTGGAGCCCATGTTCCCTGAGGCCCTCTCCAACGGACTGTGCAGCCTGCGGCCGCTAGTGCCGCGACTGGCCATGGTCGTGGACACGCCCTACTCGCTTGACGGCGAACCCGGCGCTCCGCGGCTCTACAACGCCGTGATCATGAGTCAGGCCCGTCTTACCTACAACCAGGTGCAGGACGCCCTTAACGGCTCGCCGGACCAGGACACGTCCCCGCTTCTGCCCATGCTGCGCGACGCCGAGGAACTGGCCAAAATCTTCATGAAGCGGCGAATGGATCGCGGATGCCTTGATTTCGACATCCCCGAGGCACAGGTCCGCGTGGTCGAGGACATCATCAGTGTCCACGCCGGTACCCGCCTCTTCAGCCACCGCCTGATCGAGGAATTCATGATCGCGGCCAACGAACGCGTGGCCGAGTACATGGGCGCGCGACAGCGCGTCTTCCCGTACCGCATCCATCCGCAACCCGACGAAAAGAAGTTGGAAACCCTGCTGCGCATGCTCTCGCACACAAGCTTGGTAGACCGACTGCCCAAAGAAATGAATCAGATGGGTCTGCAGCAGATCTCTCATGCGGCCAAAGGCACGGACATCGAATATCTGGTCAACCGCCTCATCCTGCGCACCATGATGCAGGCGCAGTATTCGCCGGACAACGACGGTCATTACGGACTGGCGTCCATCGCCTATTGCCATTTCACCTCGCCCATTCGCCGATACGCGGATCTTCTGGTGCACAGATCCCTGAAACGATTGCTGGCTGGTGAACCGGAAAAAATGAGCGTGGGAGACGTGCAGGGTATCTGCGAAGGGCTGAACGCCCTAGAAAGAAAGGCCATGGAAGCGGAGCGGGAGATTCAGAAGAGATCGGCCATCCTCGCACTGGAGGACAGGATCGGCGAAACCATGCGCGGGGTTGTTTCAGGAGTGGCCGATTTCGGCTTCTGGGTGGAGCTTCTGGACATGCCCGTGGACGGTCTGGTGCGGCTCGCCACCCTTGACGACTTCTACGTCTTCGACCCGGAACGCCAAGACCTCCTCGGCCAGCGTACGGGCAAAACCTTCGCCATGGGGCAGACTCTGAACGTGGTGCTCGAAGCCGTGAGCCTGGAGCGGGTGGAGATCAACTTCACGTTGCCCTGAAGTCACTTTCCGATGCAAAATCCATCGAACACGGCGTTGAGCACCTCTTCGGAAGAAATCTCACCCGTGATTTCGGACAGAATGGCGCAGGCCGTGTCCAGACGGACGGAGAGGATGTCGTAAGGCAGTCCGCCCGCGAGCTCGTCCAGCATTTGCATCAGCTCTTCGCCGGCGCGGGCCAGGGCCGTGTACTGGCGCAGGTTGGGCACCAGCGCGCTGGCTTCGGGAGCACCCGTGGCGGCCACGATCCGATGGATTGCCGCCAACAGGTCGGGCACTCCCTGGCCATGCTTGGCGGAAAGGGGGCATACCGCCCTCTCATGCCAAGGGGTCTCCCCAAGCCACGCGGGCTTGGCGCCCACAAGATCCATCTTGTTGGCCACCACGAGCAGGTTGTCCGTGTTCAAGGCCAAATCCAGATCTTCGGCTCCCGGTCCAAGCTCGGAATCGATGACCAGCAGGACCAGATCGGCCCGACCGAGAAGTTCGCGGCTGCGCTCGATGCCCATGAGTTCCACGCTGTCGAGGGACGCGCGCAGGCCCGCCGTGTCCACCAGTCGCACAGGCAGGCCGTCAATCTGCACGGACTCTTCCAGATAGTCCCGCGTCGTGCCCGGAATGTCGGTCACTATGGCCCGGTTTATCCCCAGGATCGCGTTCATCAGGCTCGACTTTCCCGCATTGACCTGTCCGGCCAGCACCACCAGGGCTCCGTCGCGCCAGCAGCGGCCCCGATCGTAATTATCGCCCAGCTCGGCCATGGCCTCACGGACCTCGGCAACACCCCGGGCCAGTTCCTCGGGCGCAAGGCACTCGACCTCGTCCTCGGGAAAATCCACGGCCACGCAAAGCTGTACGCGCAAGGACTCAAGGCCGGACCGAAGTTCGCCGATGCGACGCGCCAGCAGCCCTTCGAGCTTGCTTCCGGCCAGACCCACGGCCACGGCCGTGGGCGCGCCGACAAGCTCCATGATGGCCTCGGCCTGGGTCAGATCCATGCGCGAATTGAGAAAGGCGCGCTTGGAAAACTCGCCCGGCGCGGCCAATCGCGCACCGCGCCCCAAACATTCCTCCACCACCCGGCGCAAAATGGCCCCGCCGCCATGACACTGCAATTCAACCACATCCTCGCCCGTGAACGAACCCGGACCGGGCATGAATGCCGTGAGCACCTCATCCAGAAAACTCCCTTCAGCGTCACGCAATTGCCCGTGATGCAGGTGGTAGGGCCTAAAGGCCATGAATCCCGGACGCGAGGAATGAAAAAGGCCGCGCGCGATTTCGCCCGCAAGGGAGCCGCTCAGGCGGACAATGCCGATGGCGCCCTGGCCGGGAGGAGTGGCGATGGCCACGATAGTGTCGTTGATTGTGTTCATGATGAAAAAAAAGCGGGCCGAAGGGCCCGCAAAAGTTAGGATTGACGAGCCTGGACGGCTTCCTGACGCTTGGGTGGCCGGCCGGCGGGCTTGCCGCGCTTGACCGGCAGAATGAGAACCCGCTTCATGTGGCCTTCGCCCTTGCTGCGTGTCTGGACGCCACGATCATCCTGCAGGGCCATGTGCACGACCCGGCGGTGGAAGGAAGACAGGGGCCTTGTGCTCTGTACCCGCCCGGACTTTTTCGCTTTCTCCGACAGAAACTGGGCGATGCCGAGGAGCTGTTCCTCCTGCTTCTGGCGGTAATCCCCGGCATCCAGCTGGATGCGCGGGCTCTGGGGCCATGACTTGGAGACGATGCGATTGGCCAGATACTGGAGCGCAGTGATGGTCTGGCCGTCGCGACCAATGATCAGACCCGAATTGTCCTGGTCGTCGATATGCACGGTGACCGGACTTGACGCCACGTCGATGGCCAAGGCCACGTTGATGGCGATGGGCTTTAGCAGGGCGGTCATGATCGTACGGATGTCCGCTTCCAGCCGGACCATCTCTTCGGGAGAAAGCGTCGTCACTGGGCGAGGTTCGTCTTCCTCGTCGAAATCGATGGCGGCATCGGCCTCAATGGATATATCGTCTCCGGCCAGGCATTCTTTCTCATTCAAAACCGGGGTGGGTGCAGGAACGGCATGCACCGGCTCCGCCACCGCATTTACGAAAGGCTCTTCCGCGACAGGGTTCAGGCGACGCCTTTTTGCGCGAATGGTTGCCTTCTTGGCACCAAGGCCGAATATTCCGGAGGATCCGCCACTGACGATTTCAATTTCAAGTGCGTCACGTTCAACGGCGTAAAAGCGACACGCGTCCTCGATGGCCTGATCCACGCTCTTGGCCTGAAAATCCTTGTATGTACTCATCCAGCTCTCCTTCACGTTCCTGAAAGATCAAAAAAAGCCCCGCGGCATGACTGACGGCATCCGGTAGTGGATGCCGACGGCCATGCCTTCGGTGCTACTTCGATTTTTTGATCATGTACGACTGCTGGGCAATGGACAGCAGGTTGTTGACCAACCAGTACACGACCAGACCGGCCGGAAAATTCAGGAAAAGGAAAGTGAATATGACAGGCATGAACATCATGATCTTGGCCTGCATCGGATCGCCCATGGGCGGAGACAGGCGTTGCTGCAGGAACATGGTCGCACCCATGACCAGCGGCGTAATGTAGTAGGGGTCCTTGGCCGAAAGGTCGGCCAGCCAGACCAGGTCCGTGAAGGGCAGGGTCGGAATGAACGCCGCATGCCGAAGCTCGATGGCACCGAGCAGGGCCTGGTACAAGGCGAAGAACACGGGAATCTGCAGCAGCATGGGCACGCAACCGCCGGCCGGATTGACCTTGTAGGTCTTGTAAAGCTGCATGATCTCGGAGTTCATCTTTTCGCGGTCATCGGCATATTTTTCACGAATCTTGGCCATCATGGGCTGCAGCTTCTTCATCTGCTCCATGGACTTGTAGCTCTTGTGCGACAAAGGCCAGAAGAGGAGCTTGATGATGACGGTCAAAATGATGATCGCGATGCCGTAGTTTCCGACATAGCCGTACAGGAACTTCAGGAACTGATTGAGGGGCTTGGCGATGATATCGAAAAACCCGTAGTGCATGCTGCCCTTCAGGTCCTTGGGCATGATGGACAGGTCCTTGTCCGTCTTGGGCCCGAAATAGTAGGACACGGTGCGCAACTGCGTGACGCCCGGATCAAGCAGGACCTGATCGGCGACGGTCATGCGGTAGACATTGTCCTCCAGCTTGGCACGGGCGAACATGTCCGAAGAGGTGGGCACCATGGCCAGCAGAAAGTAGTTGCTCTCGATGCCGCCCCACTGGGCCGGAGTGGGAGATTCAACGCCGATCTGCAGATCCTTGTGGCTGTCTTCCTCGGTCAGGCTTCCGGCGGCCATGTAAGCTATCTTGGTCAGGTTGTACTTGTCGCTTTCAGCCGTAAGCGGAACGCTGGAGACCGAAAAAGCGAGGTGACCCTGAACCTGGGCCGCAGTGACGTTGGTGATCTTGACCTCTTCCTTGACCTCGTAGGTGCCGCCGGTGAAGGTCAGCACCCGGTCCATCTGCACACCGCCGACAACACCGCTCAACTGGATGGTTCCGCTCTGGCCAGCCGCCAGATCCAGATCACCGCCCTGTACGGTCCATTCACCCTGGGCCCAGGTCGGCATTGAATTCCAGATCAATCCCATGGGGGCCTTGGTCACGGACTGCGCCGTGACCAGATCGATGTTCTTGGCATCCGGGTCAATGGTTTCCTTGTATTCCTTGAGTTCGAAGCTCTCCAGTACGCCACCGGCAGCGTTTATCACAGCGCGGTAAAGAGGGGTTTCAATGGAGAGCTTTTCCCCTGCGGAGGGAGCAAACTGCACGGTTGGCGAGGCAGGCATCGCCTGCGCCGTGTCCTGGGGGGCGGGCGAAACGGTCTGATTGGGTGCCGAGACATTCTGGGGGGCCGTTTCCAAAGGTGTGATCGGTGGAAACATGTAATTCCAGCCCAGAAGCACCAGTAGCGACAGGGAAACAGCGAGGATGACGCGTTTATTGCTATCCATTGATTTCAATCTCTCTTTGACAAGTTAGGGGAGGGAACCGGATCGTAACCACCGGCACACAGGGGATGACAACGCAACAACCGCCAGATGATCAGGCCCATCCCCCGAAAAATTCCATGAGACAAGACGGCCTGCCGGGCATATTCGGAGCACGAAGGAATGAAACGGCAACAGGGAGAATAGAGCGGGGATATCAGGTACTGATACAGGGAGAGGATTTTTACGAAGGCGTGGCGCATGAAAACTCCGGAATGGCCTAGGCCGCTCCAACCCGGGACACGATTTTAATCATCAGTGGACCAAGTTCCGAGGACACCTGCGCAAGGTCCATGGAATCCACGCAAACGCCCCGCTTGGGCACCACAACAATGTCCGCGCGCAGGTGAAAATCATGCTGGTGAAGCCGGAAGTACTCCCGGACCAAACGCTTGACCCGATTGCGCCGCACGGACTTGCCAATTTTTCTGCTCACCGTAAGCCCAAGACGCCAGGACAGTCCGGCATCTTCCCGCTCGAGCACAAAGAGGGTGAAACTCTTTGAAAAAAAACGACGGCCCCGGTCATAACAGCTACAAAACTGGGGCCGTCTCTTCAGTCGATACGAGGGAGGGTAGGCTAGACGGCTAATCTTTTTCTTCCCTTTGCTCTTCTGCGGCGCAGCACGGCCTGACCGTTCTTGGTCCGTGAACGAACCAGAAATCCGTGACTTCTCTTACGCTTGGTGGTGCTCGGTTGATATGTTCTCTTGCTCATTTCATTTCTCCTTCAAAAAAAGTAAACTGGGAAAGTAGCCGCAAATACTCAATGCGTCAAGATGCATTGCGCTCTTGTCCGCTGGACAATTCCGCCCGCATCCACCAAACTGGCCGGACCAAGGAGGAGTACATGTTTTTTCATACCCCTGACTGGGAAATGGCCCTGTTTCGGTGGATCAATCAGAGCTGGCAAAACCCGCTTTTCGATTATCTCATGCCCCTGTTCTCAAGCTCGGCCTTCCTGTGGGCTCTGGCCATAGCCCTGGTCGCCTTCGGCCTCAGACAGGGGCGCGTGTCCATGGTCGTCGTGCTGGCCTTGGCCGCGAGCATCGGCGTCTCCGACCTGACCTGTTCACTGATCAAGGATAGCGTCGGTCGAATGCGCCCTTACAAAAGCATTGGGGAAACCCGCTACCAGGATTCGGGATCATGGGCGACCCTGCCGAAGGATTTCACGACCACCAGGCAAAGGGGATCGTCCTTCCCGTCTGCCCACGCCGCAAACTCCGCAGCGGCTGCTCTCGTCCTTTTCGGCACATTCCGCAAGAAGGCAATTTGGGCTCTTCCGCTGGTGGTCGGCTGTTCGCGGATCTATCTCGGAAAACACTTTCCCATGGACGTTCTGGCGGGCTGGGCTACGGGACTGGCCGTGGCCGGGGCCATGCTCCCGCTCTATCCGTTGCTCTGGAGCCGCTTGCGTTCGCGGTGGATCAGATAGAGGTTCCGGATATAGATGATGGAACCCGTCGACTGGCCGACAATGAAAACAATGTCCTTGCGCAGGATGGCGTAGGTCAGCAGAAAAAAGCTGCCCAGCAGGCTGAAGTACCAGAAACTGATGGGAATGACGCTTTTCTTCTCCCGCTCGGAGACGACCCACTGCCAAAAAAAACGCATGAAAAAAAAGCCCTGGCCCGTAAAACCGATAGCCAGCAACCACCACTGTGTCGTTAATTCCATGTTCCGCCCAAGGCGCGCCCGCGCCATATGAAAAAATCATCCCGTCTCTGCCGCGCGACCCAAACCATGAAAAGAAGGAGTGCGCCGGAAAAGGGTGAACAAAAGGGCCCGGCCCGAAATGTCATTTCACGTTTGTATCCGAAACCACGTATTCAATATGTCGCTTTTGCATCCAGCGCACCGCGAGCAGATCATAGGCCGAGGACCAGGCCCGGTCCCAGATGCCGTACTTGGAGACGCCCTTGCTGCGTGGACGATGGTTGACGCGCACCTCAGCCACCCTTGCGCCCTCAAGCTTCATGAGGGTGGGCAGAAAGCGGTGCATGCCTGCGAACATGGGAATCCGCTTGACCATCTCTGCACGCATTACTTTAAGAGAGCAGCCCGTGTCACGGACAGTTTCGCGGCTAATCCTGTTGCGCACCCAGTTGGCGAAACGGGAAGCGTAGCGCTTGACCACGCTGTCCTGACGCTTGGCCCGCCAGCCGATGACCATGTCGACGCCCTGGGCATAGACCTGAAGCATGGCCGGAATATCGGCGGGGTCGTTCTGCAGGTCCGCATCCAGGGTCACGACCACATCACCCGCGGCATAACGGAAGCCTGCGGCAAAGGCGGCGGACTGCCCGCAGTTCCGGGCAAAGGACAGAAAGCGGACCCGCTCGTCCGCCCCGGCCAGGGCACGCATGACGGCCAGACTGGAGTCCGTGCTGCCGTCATCCACCAGGACAAGCTCCCACGGACAGGTCAATCCGGAAAGACTTCGGGTTATCTCGGAGTATAGATCCTGAAGATTTTCTTCTTCGTTATACACTGGGATAATTAAAGAAATTTTATTAATTGTGTTTTTCATAAGAGAAAAGTGAATATAGCATTTGACAAGACTTGTAAACCTACATAGAAAGCTCTTCTCACATGGCGCGGGGTGGAGCAGCATGGTAGCTCGTCGGGCTCATAACCCGAAGGCCGTAGGTTCAAATCCTGCCCCCGCTACCAAAGAAATTCAAGGCTTAAGAGCAAAACTCTTAAGCCTTTTTCTTTTGCCCCCCCACTTGCCACCTAGCATTTTCAGGCTTTTCCACTGCCTTCCTGAAATAAAATCCTGCCCCCCGACAACCTGATGACTCCGTCCACAATGAATATGCCCTGGAAAAAATTCGGCCCGAGCCGTCATGAGGCGACTCGGACGAGGGAGGCGACCATGCCGGCAGCAACCCAACGGCTTTTCTCCATCGACATCCTCATTTCAAAAGCCGCAAGAACATGTCTGGAACATTGCCACCGCGCCCGTCAGGCTTGACCCGAAGCGTACTCTTCTTACTCAGGCCACGGGCGCATCCAGGGCCTTTATGGCCTCGGCCGCGCCTTGGGGGTCGCCGCCCTGGCCGATGAGGGTCACGAATCGGTCCGGATCGGACTGTTCGGGAAAGATCGAGATCTCGTAGCGCCCGCCGACGTATTGAAACAGCAGGGCCTGCGGGGAATCCGCGAATTCGATGACTCCCTTGGCGCGAAAGATGGAAGCAGGCAGGCGGTCCACGGTTTCAAGGAACGCCTCGCGCTCAAGAGGGCGCTCAAGCCGGACGCTTTTGGCCCAAAGTCCTTCGTGCATATGCGAAAGGTGATGCAGCTTGCGTCCCTTGTCCGATAAAGTCCCGTGCAGGCGGTCCTCCACATCCAGGACCAGGGCCGGGTGAAGTTCGCCGTTCACGGCAGAAAACACGGGCGCGTGCGGATTGTGCCCTCTCACCATCTGCGTGACGGCCTCAAGGCGCTCCGCGCAGACGAGATCCTGTTTGTTGAGCATTACTATATCCGCCGCCCGAATCTGATCCACGGCGATGGGATGCTCGGCCAGGGTCCTCTCCGCGTTCGGCGCGTCCACAACGGTCAGGATGCAGTCAAAGCGGGCAAGCTCCGTCAGCTCCTCCATTTCCTCCAGCATGTTGAAAGGATTTGCCAGACCCGTGGTCTCGACGATGATAAAATCAGGGTCAAAGGACGACACGATGCCCTTCACGGCCCGGTTCAGGCTGCCGGACAGACTGCAGCAAACGCAGCCCTCGTCGATCTCGGTCACGGTGTAGTCCAGCAGCTTGCCATCCAGGCCCACGGCCCCGATCTCGTTCTGGATCACCGCCACGAAACGGCTGCGCTGGGTCTGGTATTCGATGAAATGTTTCAGAAAGCTGGTCTTGCCCGACCCCAGAAAGCCCGTCAGCACGATAAGCGGAGGTCTCTCGTCCACACCCAGAGCCTTTTTGTCGATACTGGACGCCCCCTGCAGACGATGGGCACTCCACCACGGGCTGTCCGCGAACGCCTCCGGAACCGGCTCGCCAAGGGACCAGTCATGAACAGTGCGCCACTCTGAGCTTCGTGGCGCGTCGTCTTTACCGGGCGCCCCTTCCCCGTATTGGATGGTCAGGCGCATCCTTGAATTGTCATCCACGGCCGACTCGAAAAGCTGTCCCTGAAGGGAACGCCTGAGTTCAAAACCGGGCGCACGGGTCAGGCGCAAGCCTGCCGGCGGCTGATCGAGATTGAAGGTCATGGACGCGGCCAGAACATCAAAAAATCCGCATGCCGTGGCAAAGGCCGGAAAATTTGAATCAAGCCCTCCTGACTTGATCAGGGTGATCCTTTGCCCGTCCCGTTCAACAGCCACGCCCGCCTCGCAAACAACGCGCAGCGCCTCAAGCCCTTCAAGGCTCAGCGTCAGGCTCTTCTTTTCGGCATCGACGCTCATGGTCAATTCCGCGATGTGGAAAAGATCCGCGAAACCCGGATCGGTCATGAAATCGCGCACGCGGGCCATGTAGTCCCCGGACTGGCTCAAGGCCGCGGCCTGCAGCGAACAGCGCTCGACCAGTTCCTCGTCCGGGTGTGGAAAATAATGCAGGCGAAAAATCCCCCGGACCCAATCCGGGCCCTCGACCACGCCACCAAAAAAGATCCCGAACACGCCGTCGAAGTCCCGGATCCTGGCGGTCCAGCATTCCACGGGTCCGGTCAGCTGTTTCAGGCCGCGCCATCCGATGACATGGCGCAACACCGGCACGAAATTCGTGCGCATCACGATGACCCTGAAGAGCTCCTGCATGCCCTGCGGGGCATGCAAGAACAAATCCCCCGGCAAAAAAGCGTCAAACAGCATGGCAACTCCGTGCACGACTCGCGGCTGGCAGCCGGCTCCTGTGTCCGTCGGCGACAGGCCAAACCGGCCGCCGACGGAGAGATTCATGATTTTTCCTGCGGTTAGACGTCCACGCCAAATCCGATCTTGTCACCGTTGCCCAGGTACACCGGATCCTTCGAACCGAAGCGGGCCGTTCCCTTGATCACCGGATATCCGGCCTCGACAAACTTCTTGGCGCACAGAATGCCGGTGCAATGGTTGCATCCTATTTTCTGGAAGCCGTATTTGCCCAGGGAAATGACCAGATCGTCGTATTTGGGATCCCAGTCTTCAAAGGGCGAGATGTGCAACCCTCCGTAAATTCCGTGAAGCTGATCATTTTCATACTGGATTTCCTGATAGGCGGTCTCCGCGAATTGGATGATGCTCTGATGGCAGCACCCGGTCACGCTGACGAGGCCAACGTCCTTGACGTTGAAGTACAGGGACTGCTCGCCGTAGACCCGACAAATGATCGGGACGCCGAACACATAGGAGGCGAACCCCGGAGACACGTGCTGGAGCCCGGCCTTGACCGTGACCACCTTGCCCTGGTGCCCGGCGTCCTTGAGGTATTGCAGCCCTTCTTTGTAAAAACCGTCCGGGACATAGGTGGTGATGGTCGGGTCGTACTTGAACGTGACCGGAACGCCCCAGTAGTGATCGAAATGCTCATGCGAGATGAAAAGGGCCTCGATCTCCCGGTTCTTCAGCATCACGTCGATGCCCTCGCGCTTGAAGCACTCATCCATCCATTTGTAGGACCATCCACTGTCGAGTAGGTATTTGTGCTTGGTCCCGTCCATATCCTCGACCTCGATGAGGCAGGCGAAACCTCCGGCGTTCTCGGGATGAACCGCCAGCTTCTCGGTGATGGCCCAGGCCTCTTCGAGGTCGTGGGGCAGAAGATGCTTGATCTTGGCGATGCCTGACTCGTAGCTGCCTTTGCCAAGACCCGTGCCGTCGGCAAAGGGCGGCCAGTTGTAACTGTACTGGTTGACCAAAAGTCCGCCAGCGCCCTTAATGTCGCCCATGAGGTCGGCGTTGCTGAACCAGCTCGTCTCGGAAATGTTCGTGACTTTAATGTTCTTGCAGACCCCGATATCGACCATCTTGCGCTGGGCTGTGGAAAGGAAGGACTTGCGCCACGGGCTGTACGAATAGGCGCCCATGGCGAGAATGGTCCCGCCCAGCGCCCCCATCGCGGCCCCCTTGAAGAAATTGCGTCGGCTGAACGTGTTCTGATCGTTACTCATGATTACTCCCTGCCCGGCCGGCTATTTGATGATGGTGATGGATTGATACGCCAGCGGCAGCGCCTTCAACACAATGAAGTACACCGCCACGCCGCAGGCCAGACCCACTCCAAGACCCAGCCCCTGGGCTGAACTCCAGCGCATGCCGTCGAGCTGCGCCTGTTCGGCGGCATGGTCCTCGGCGATCTCGGTCGCGGTCTTGGGGACCATCTTCCAGGCCGGCCAGTTGTCCATAAACCAGTGATGCACCAGCCAGATGTTGATCAGCCAGATGGTCGGGATCATGGGGAACTGCTGAGGATGGGAAAATCCCTTTTGCGTTCCCAGGAAAAGGTGCGAAGTCGAATAGTAGAAGAGATAGAGCACGATCGCGGCCGCGATGCTCACCACCGTGCGCACGAGCACGTTGACGGGCAGGCTGAAGCGCCGGGGCCAATTGTCGCAGTAGAAATTGATGAAAAGGGCCGGAACGAGCCAGAAGACGGCCATCTCACCGACATGCAGCCAGCGCCAGTCCGGCGCGAAATCACGGCGTGTGCCGCGGATGGCTTCACCCCAGGTCAGCTCTTGGGCAAAGTACAAAAAGAGATGCATGGCCTAGGCAATGGCGATGATGCCGAAAAACGCAACCACCCGGCGCAGCCAGTTGGTCTTTATCAGTTTGAAGGGAAAACGCTCCCAGATCGTCTCCACCATCCACACGGTCACGGTCGCGCACATGATCCATGATACATGGAAGTTTCCGGACACGGTGTCGGCGAACTGCTCCCAGTAGGGCGGCGCGATGGAGGTGAAGTACTGCCACGGGTAATAGAGTATGCCCATGTGCGAATGCATGGTCACGAAATAGACCAGGGTGCTCAGGAAAAAGGTCATGACCAGGATGCTGATGCCTTTGCCCGGCTGATTCATCCCCTTCCAGGGCACTTCTTCCAAAGCCACTACCCAAGCCGGGCTGAGCCAGGAGGCGATGGCCGCGAACATGAGGCAGGCCAGGGCCGCGTATTCGATGGCGAAAAATTCGGTGATGCCCGGAAGCTTGGTCAACTGCTCGGGATTGAAATACGCCAGCCCGAAATTGCCCAGAAAATATTCAAAGAACCCCTTGATCAGCACCCAGAGGATGACCACCGAGATGCCGGTCAAGACAGCCCCCTTGATGGCGGGGTGGGTGGTTTCGAGCCATTTGCGCCTGAAAGGCCAGAAATTGAAGATGTAGACCATCCAGATGAGCATGATCAGCCACCAGCGGGTATACATGTAACCCACGTACGGCGTGTACATGCGCATCAGTCCTCTTGGATCCTGAAAGATCCACCACGAGCCGTAAAACACCACCAGCGTCAGCACGAGGGCGACAAGCGCCGGAATCGGCTGTGGCCAGCGCTTGACAAGCTTTCGCTCCTCAAGATAATTTTCACCGTACCTCTCCATAAGTCCTCCTTGGTTGGGTTGGAATTTGTGGTATAGGTAAAGAGCGGGGCGTCCTGCGACCAACAATTCGCCCCGACTCTTTTTTATACGGTCTCAACAATCCATGCATTCACCTGCAAAACATCTCTTGTTTTAAAATCAATGTTTCAGCTCTTCGCATCCAGCATTTCCTGCTGAATCCTGCTGAAAAGCGTACTCTTGTCTTCAGGATCAACTCTAAGACGCTCCGCCTCTAATTTGATCATTTCAGGAGTGAAATCACTCCATAATGAATTCACCCCGTTTTCCACTTCATTTATTGATGAATGCGATTCTTCGCTGCAGAACGCAGTACATACGGAATCGAGAATGCGGGCAACGCTTTGCCTGAAGAAAAATCTTCGATTCAGCCGGACTTCACCTTTCATCTGCATCCTCTTCATGTGATCTGTGCGATACCGGATCCCACACAGAAAATTCGTTGCCTGCTTCCAGGGCCCTGCAAATGCTCAAGAGGTATTGCCCGGTCAACGCGGAGATCCTGCCGGCGTTTCGTTCTCGCAGCGCCTGCAGGATGTTGACATGCCCGGCAAAGATATCTTCGAGAATGTCGCGATCGGTCTGGAAGTAATGCGCAACAAAGGATGGTTCGATGCTGAACATCTGCTCCACGGTCTTTACCAGAAAATAGTTTTCGGTCTCTTGCGCGATGAGGCGGAAAAAAAGGGCGATCTCTGCCCACACCCTGCGGGGATCCCCGTCGCACATGGCCTGACTGAGCGCGATGTTGACGGCTTGCAGATCTTTAAGGCGCGGCTCGGAGATGGTTTGCAGGGCCTTGCCCAGAATGGGCGGCAGGAACAGGAATGCGGCCTTGATCTGATCGGCTACGGCCTGTGGCGATGAATGGTGAAGATGCGCGATTCCGGTCAGTCTGGTGCGCAGGAAGGTACCGCTGCCCGGCTTGATAGTGACCAGGCCCTGGGCGTCGAGGGAACGCAGAAGCCCGCGCAGCGTGTTGCGGCTTACGAGCAGTTGCTCGGCAAGTTCTCTTTCGGGCGGCAGCTTGTCGCCGGGTTGCAATCCCCTTTCAAGAACAACCAGCTCAAGCTGATTCAAGAGGCGGCCATGTTCTTCCATCGTGCAATGGTTCCTTCAAAGGCTGATTTGGTAAACCCATACACGAAAATATCGTTCCATGGCAACGCCATCTGCAATTTAATCGGCCAGTTGCGCCATGACACCGGACATGCGCTCAAAAACGGATTATTGGTAGAACCAAATAGAACCCGCAAGGGCGGGTGAATTCAGCGCCGCCCGGACTGACGCCACATTTTCACGGCTTCGTTGATGGGTTCCAGAAGATCTTCGAAGTCGCCGACAGTGACTCCCGAGAAGGTATGTGGCCTGCGCGAACACACGATAAGAACGGTGCGCAGAGCGCCGCGGCTGAAAAAGGGCTTGGCCAAATAGGAGCGAATGCCCTGGGGCACGAAAAGCGCCCAGTCGATGGGCTTGATGCTCTCCTGGGTGTCGTCCACGGTCAGATGGGAGAGCTGAAAACGGCTTATGTCCTCGGCAATGGTTCCGGAATAGGCGAACCTGTGCCCCTGTTCGAGCGGCATGGGCTGATTTCCTGCGTAATACACATAGACCTGATTCTTGCGCACATGCACGTCGGAAAACATGATCACATCGTATTTTTCGGAGGCAAGGGCGGAATCGAAAGCCACCCGCATGATGGCCTCGATGTCATCCCGGACCAGCACAAGATCCTGAATCAGCCGCAACCGGCGCGAATCATCGGAAAAAAGGCGCCGCGGCCGCGATCTCTCCCGGCTGATCTTGGGATTTACGAACTTCACACGCAAAAGACGCTTCCCGCCGCAGGACATGTGGCGGACCACGGTCTCAGAGGTGAAATAACTGCGCTTGCCGCTTTGATAAAAATCCAGCTTCCCGTTCCATTTGCGAAGCAGCAGAACCTGCTCCAGCATGTTCTCAACCGCTGTCTTCATGGATTCGCGGAACAGATCGCTCAGGGTTAACCCCAACAGTTCCCCCCGATTCAGCTCGAACAGGTCGCATGCGGCGGCGTTGACACACAGGACCTTGCGCGAATCATAATCCAGGACCAATGCCGCATTGTCCGTGTCGTCGATGAGGGACTGAATGTTGACGTCCTTGTCCATTATGGCCTTTATCTGCTCCACGGTATCGGTCACATTGAGCAGGAATCCATAATAATAGCGGGGGTCCCAGGTGTTTGTCGCCCCGGTGATCTTGAGCCAGGCGATCCTGTTCTCCGCGCACCGCGCACGGAAAATGGTGGCTGCCGTCTTCCCCTTCTTCACGGACTCCATGAAGGCCCCGATCAGGTATGCGTCCTCCGGTACAACCACGTCCTGCTGATACCGAATGTTCTTCAGCAGCAGTTTTCCGTCCAGACCGTTGGAGACGATGTAGTTGTTGTTCAGGAATTCAATGCGGGATTTGGCGATTTCGATGCGCCACAGCAGCGCCGGGAAATCGTTCATGAAGCTCAAAAGATCCTCGACGGACATGTGCACAGCGGCCAGTCCGGAGGCGCTGTCGTAGGCGTCTGGGCTATTCATGGCTGATCCGATCCGATTTTCGTGACCATCACCGGGAATTCCCGTCTGGCTCCGGCCAAACCCACCACGGGTTTGCCGCGCAGGGGGGCATGGCCCATCTCTTGGCCCGGATTTGCCCGTTCTGTAAATACGCACGGCAAAAAATCCACCGCGGTCAGCTTATTCTCCTGCCTATGAAGGCCGCCGCGAGGATGACTATCATGCCGATCACGGCATGCGGGGTCACGGAGGCGCCCCGGGTCAGGGCGACCAGCAGTACGGCCAGGGGAGGGGTCAGATAGGTGAGGTATCCGATGAGGGTCATATTGCCTGTGGTCACGGCCCGATTCCACAGCGTGAATGAGAGCCCCAGCGGCACCAGCCCCAGATACAGGGCCGAGACCAGAGCCTTGATCGGAGGCAGGGCCTGCGGAGCGCTTGCAGTGTAGACCAGGGTGGAGAAGATGGCGGCCAGGACCGTAAAGGCCGGCATGTAGTCTCGGGTGGGCCTGAGGCGCGACAGGGTTACGGAGAAGCTGCTCCAGATCAGCCCGCAACCCAGCGCCATGAGATAGCCGGGCAGATACCGGGCTTCGAAATGCAGGCTCCTGCCTCCGGACACGACCAGACCGGCGCCCACGAGCCCGGCCAGCGCCACGGCCAGAACAGGCGGGGACAGGCGTCTCTTGGCCAGGATGGAGGAAATGACGACGATCCAGAAAGACCAGGTCGTGGTCAGGATGGCTCCCTCCACCAAAGGCGCGTGATTGAGGGCCAGATAGTACAGCGCGTGGTAGCCGAAAATGCCGGCCAGGCCCAGCGCAGTGAGTTTCAAGTCCGGCCAGGGGATGGCCCGCCTCCGGGAAATGACCATTTCCTGCGCCACGAGGTAAAGCGCGGCCGGGACAAAGCTGAAGAAAAGCAGCTCAGTGACATCGAGTCCATCCAGACCGCTGCCGGTGGCCGCTGGCAGGCTGGCCCAGCACAGCACCGCGCCGAATGCGTAGAGGTAGGGCTTCATGGGCATCCTAGAAAAGCTTGCTGCCGATCTTGGCGTTGACCGCCGGTGAGACGAAGGTCGCTTCGCCGCTGCCCCTGCCCGGATATTGCACGCCAAGGACCAGCACCTCCGAGACAACATCCCCCATCCGGCGCGGTGGAAAATTGAGCACCGCAAGCACCAGCCGGCCAACCACCTCTTCCGGCGGGTGCGCGGTGAAGCGGCCGTAGCTCACTCGCTGGCCGTATTTCCCGAAATCGATGACCATCCTGTACGTGGGTTTTGGGGTCACGGCGCAAGGTTCTGCCGAAACGACGCGCCCCACGCGGATGTCCAAAAGTCCCAGGGACTCTTCAAAGTCCACGGTTGCCTTGAGTTCCGATACCACGATTACTTCTCCTTCTGATAAATGGTGGAATCAATGGGGGGGGCAGGCCTGGCTGAACGAGGCCAGAGCCAGGGTCAAGCCCAAACAGACCAGCACACAGCCGATGCCGCGCTCGATGTGATGCCGCGCGGAACCAATGGCGCGCTGGGCCGGGGTCGAGGAAAAGGCGCAGGCCACCAGCGTGAACCAGACGAGGTGCGCCGCAGACATGAAGGCTCCGTAGCCGAGCTGGACCGCAACGGGCGTGTGCGCGCTCATGACCTGGGTGAAGAGGCTGAGAACGAAAAGCGTGGTCTTGGGGTTGGTGGCGTTGGTCAGAAAGCCGATCCGAAGCGCCCCTGCGTCCGACAGCATCGGCCCTGTCGCAATGCCTGGAAGCGCGGCCTTGGTCCTGATCATGGTTATTCCAAGATAGATCAGGTATGCTGCACCAAGATATTTGATCAGGTTGAAGAGCAGGGCTGAACGGGAGATGACAAATCCCACCCCGAACAGGCTGTAGGTCACATGCACCAGCACGCCAAGACTGATGCCGACGGCAGTCAGGACTCCCGCCCGGCGCGACATCATCATGCTGTTGCGGCTGACCATGGCGAAATCCGCGCCCGGACTGATGACAGCCAGGATGGTGATGGTCGCGACGGTGAAAAGTTCGAGCATCTGCTTCTCCTAAAAAATGACCCGCCTTCGGCGCGGGCGAACTAAAAGCCCATACGCCCTGGCACATGCGTAGCGCAAGTACGGGGTTCTTGCGCCTTGTACCTGTCAGAGAACTCGGGTAATCTTTATCGTTATTGATTGCACCATCGGTTGAAGGAGTCTTCATGTCCGTCCGCGCCAAGGTATTCACCATCATCTTCGTCCTGTTCGCTTCCCTGGGCGTGGCGGATTTTTTCGTCCAGCGTTTCGTGGTCTACCCCAGCTTTCTGGAGCTCGAACATCAGCAGGCAGGACAAAACCTGCAGCGCATATTTCACGCCATCGACAGGGAAAACTATCATCTGGAGCGCATCTGTCGCGACTGGGCGACCTGGGATGATACCTACGACTTCATGACCACACGCTCCGAGACCTACAAAACGAGCAACCTTTACGATGAAGCGCTGGACAGCATCTCGGTGAATGTCATGATCTATTGCGCTCAGGACGGAACGATCGTCTGGAGCAATGCCCGCGACACAGTTCAGAAAAGCCCCCTCACCCTTGCTCTGCTGGCAAGCGAGCGCATCGCACCGGACCATCCGCTGCTGGCCATTCCAAACTCGGCGGCAGGACAAAAAGGCGTCACCGGAGCCATCAATACCGAGCTTGGCCCCCTGCTTTTTGCCACTCGCCAGATCTTGCGTTCCGACGGAAGCGGTCCCGGCAACGGATTTCTGATCATTGGACGAATCCTGAATCAGGACATGGTCAAAACCCTGAGCGAACAGACCCGCATCGCCTTTGACATTGTCTACCCCTACACAAAAGAACAGGCGCTATGCGACAAAGATGAAGTCACTCCCGCGAGCATCGACAATCTCGATTACTTCACTCTGGATAAAGGCGGGTTCGTCAAGGTCTGCAGCGCATATCCCGGACCTCCAGAGGCACCCATATTCGGCATCTCCTACCTCTTCCCCCGAGAGATTACGCAAAAGGGCATCTCGAGCATCCGCTACGCCATGGTTCTGGTGATTTCGTCGGGACTCTGTGTGCTCATATTGCTGAACGTCTTGCTCCAGGCCGTCGTGCTGAGGCCTCTGCAAAAGCTGACCAACCATGCGTCCAGACTGCAACGGGAAGAGGATTATTCCCTGCGCATCGACCTGGAGCGCGACGACGAGGTCGGAATCCTGGCCAAAAGCTTTGACAACATGGTGCAAACCATCCGCGAACGCACCGAGGACCTCAAGCGCGCCAATGAGCAGCTAAAGCAGCTCTCCCTCCTGGACGGCTTGACGGGAGTCGCCAACCGCCGAATGTTCGACAGTTGTCTGAAGCAGGAATGGCGGCGGGCCATGCGTGATCAAACCCCCATCGCCATCATCCTGGCGGATGTGGATTTCTTCAAGGATTACAACGACAGACACGGGCACCTGCAAGGCGATCAGTGCCTTATCGCAGTGGCGGCGGTCCTGCAGCGCCAGATGCAGCGCCCGGCGGATCTGGTCGCACGCTTCGGAGGCGAGGAATTTTCCGTCATCCTGGCCGACACCGATGCCGGTGGCGTCAGGCATGTGGCCGAGACCTTGCGCCAGGCGGTGCTCGATCTGCGCCTGGAGCATGGCGCATCCACGGTTGCGCCATACGTGACCTTGAGCTTTGGAGTGGCGTCCACGACTCCTCGCCTTGAAGACGGTGATAACGGCATGGCGGTGCTCTTGCAAAGAGCGGACAACGCCTTGTACGAGGCAAAGAGATCGGGTCGCAACCGGGTCGTGGCCTTGGATGACGACCACCGCGTCATGCCTTCCGAATGATTATTCCTCCGCCCCGGATATTCCGGCGCGGCCCCCTTTCTCCATCGTCACGGCTCCAAGCCGACAAGGATATATATGTCTTTTGATTCCCTTGGGCTCCCGCCCGCTCTGGTTCAGGCCCTGCTCAGCCAAAAGCTCGACGCACCTCTGCCCGTGCAGGAGGCCGCGGTGCCTGTGCTGATGGCCGGAAAATCGGCCATGCTGGTCTCACGGACCGGATCAGGCAAGACGCTCGCCTACCTGCTGCCCATTCTGGCCGGCATCAACGCCGAGAGCATGCACGTGCAGGCCGTGGTCCTGGCTCCCACCCACGAACTGGCCATGCAGATAAACCGCGTGGCCACGGACCTTGCCCGGAACGGCGGCCTTGGCGTACGCGTGCAGGCCCTCATCGGCGGAGCCGCGGTCAGCCGCCAGATTGAGGGGCTCAAGAAAAAACCCCATCTGGTGATCGGATCCGCAGGCCGCATGACGCACCTCATGGAGCTTGGAAAGCTCAAGCTCAAGGAGACCGCGTGGCTGGTCCTCGACGAAGCGGACCGCCTGCTCATCGAGGAAGGGCTGGAGCATATCCGCAAGATCACCGGCCAGCTCGGTCCCGATACCCGTTTCGTCTTCGTCTCCGCCACCGAAGGTCCCGCCACGACCCGAATAGCTCGCGGACTGGCCCCGAATCTCGAATTTGTCCGCGCGCAAGACGGGATCAGCCCGGCCATCCGGCACTGCTACCTGGTCTGCGAGGAACGCGACAAGACCGACTGGCTGCGCAAGGTGCTGCGCGGCCTTTCCCCCGAGCGGGCTCTCGTTTTCGTACACCGGGGGGCAAGCGCCGAACGCATGGCCGAACGCCTTGAGCACCACCAGTTGGCCGTGGCCGACCTGCACGGCGCGCATGACAAGTTTGAGCGCCAGGCCGCTCTGGACGATTTCCGCAAAGGCAAGGCCCAGACGCTCATCGCTTCGGACATCGCGGCCCGGGGACTCGACATTTTCGGTGTGGAACTGGTGGTCAACGTGGACGTGCCAAGCCAGAGCCGCGATTACCTGCATCGGGCGGGTCGCACTGGACGAGCCGGTGCCGCAGGCCTTGTGCTGTCCCTCATGACCGAAGCGGAAAGCCGTCTGGCCAAGCGCTACGCTCAGGATCTGGACATCGTCCTGGAGCAGGTGCAGCTCGTGCGCGGCACCCTTGTCCCGGCAACGGGTGACTCCGTGCAAAGCCTGCGACCAGCCCCGCGTCCCTTCGGTCCAGGCAAAGGCGTCAGGAAAAAGTCCGCCCCCGCTGGCCCCGAATCCAGCACGGGACCCGCCGCATCCACTCCGCCCGCTCCTGCAGGGCAGTCGCAGTCCCGGGGCAAGGCCGCCCCTCCCGTGGCACGCAAACGCGGACCCGCACTCCCTGCCAAACCCGGCAAGTCTGGGCAAAAGCCCTGGTCAGGCCCCAAGCGGAACAAACCTGCCTGATCTTTTCCAACCAGGCCCGGCGCGAAGCAAGCGCCGGGCTTTACCCTCGGACGCCGTCACTCCACAGCCCCCTGAGAACCCAACCTTTCCCTGTTCTTCCACCCTCGTACTCTCAATTAAATCTGACTGTTGACAAAAACATGGATTCCCCGGTAGCGAGGACACGAAATGTTATGATTCTTGATTCCGTGCTACTTTGAGGGACGCTTTTCGAATTCCATAGTTTCAACTTGCAAATCTTGACGCCATCCGTATTTCCGGAGACCGTACAAGACGGGAGGTGCACTGCCATGTTCAGGACTCTTGCGCTTTGTTTCACCATGATTTTCTGTTTTTCAGGCGCGGCTCTGGCCCACTTCGGTATGGTCATTCCTTCTTCAAGCATCGTCATGGAGAAAAAGGATGCAGCCGTTTCCTTTGCCCTGTCCTTTTCCCACCCCATGGAAATGGTCGGCATGCCCCTTGTCGCTCCGGCTTCGTTCAAGGTGTTCGTGGACGGTGAAGGCCAGGAGATGAAGGATTCCCTCAAATCCGCCACGACAATGGAGCACCCGTCCTGGACGGCCGAATACGTGGTCAAGAGGCCCGGTGTGTACCAGTTTGTCATGGAACCCACCCCTTACTGGGAACCGGCCGAAGACTGCTTCATCGTCCATTACACCAAGACCGTGGTCGCCGCCTTCGGCGAGGAAGAGGGCTGGGGCGAACCCCTGGGCCTCAAGACCGAGATCGTCCCGCTGACCCGGCCTTTCGGCAACTATGCCGGCAATGTCTTCCAGGGCCAGGTGCTCCTTGACGGCAAGCCCGTGGCGGGCGCTGATGTCGAGGTGGAGTTCTACAACAGGGACAGGAAGTACGAGGCGCCGAACGAATACATGATCACCCAGGTGGTCAGGACCGACGCCAACGGCGTGTTCACCTATGCCGTGCCTTTCGCCGGATGGTGGGGCTTTGCCGCCCTGAACACGGCCGAGGAGCAGATGGACCACGAGGGCACGCCCAAGGATGTGGAGCTGGGCGCCGTGCTGTGGACCCAGTTTTTTGAACCCGCTCGCAATTAAACCCCGACCCCTGCGGGGCCCGATGCCCAGGAACGGAACATGTGCCGGGCATGGACACATGCCCGGCTTTTTGTCATGCCTCGCCAAACCACGTGAAGGGAGGGCAGACACGTGCATATTTCCGAAGGAGTTCTTTCGCCCGCCATATTGGGCCTGGGCGCGGTGCTTACCGCTGGCGGCACGGCCCTGGGCCTGCGCCGGCTCGATTACGACCGCCTCATGACCGTGGCCATCCTGGCCGCGGCCTTTTTCGTCGGCTCACTCATCCACATCCCCATAGGGCCCTCCAGCGCCCACCTGATCCTGAACGGACTCCTCGGCGCCATCCTTGGCTGGGCCGCGTTTCCGGCCATTCTGGTGGCCCTCATGCTGCAATCCGTGCTCTTTCAGTACGGAGGCTTCACGGTATTGGGCGTAAACGCCTTCAACATGGCTTTTCCAGCCGTGCTCTGCTTTCTGCTTCTGCGTCCGCTGCTGTCCCGCCCCGGACGGATGCGCACGGTGGCGGCGTTTTGCTGCGGAGCCCTTTCCGTGGCCGGTGCAGGCCTGCTCACGGCCCTCTCCCTGGCCTACACGGACGAGGGCTTCCTGCAGGCCGCAAGGCTGCTCTTTCTGGCCCATGTCCCGGTCATGATCGTCGAGGGCATCGTGACCACACTGGCCGTATCCTTTCTATCCAGGGTCCGGCCTGAACTCCTGAGTTTTGCATCAAGCGCTGAAGGGGGACTCCGTGCGTAGCTTTTTCCTGCTCGTTATTTTCGCTTTCCTGACTTCGGCCCCGGCACTGGCGCACCGGGTTAACGTCTTTGCCTACGTGGAAGGAGACGAGGTCATCGTCGAGTGCAGCTACAGCAAGTCCAAGCGGGTCCGGAACGGTGCCATCGAAGTCCGTGACGCAGAGACCGGACAGATGCTGCTGCAGGGCACGACCGACGAGGAGGGGCTGTTCCGCTTTCCCGTCCCTGATCAGGCACGCAAATCCGGAACCGGCCTGCGCATCCTCTTGCAGGCCGGAGAAGGGCATCAGAATGAATGGATTGTGGATGCGGCGGAATTCATGGACGCGGGTGCTCCAAGAACTCCTGTGGCCAATGCGGACGAAGCGGCCCCGGTTGTGGCCGAAAAGAACCTGGTCAGCGCAGCCCCTGGCGCGACGGGGTTGTCGCGAACTGATGTGGAAGAAGTGGTGAATGCCGCCCTCGACGCCAAGCTCGCGCCTATCAGGCGCGCCCTGCTCGAACAAAGCCAGGCCGGGCCCGGTATGCAGGAAATTATCGGCGGCATCGGCTGGATTTTCGGATTGGTCGGCGTCGCCGCCTATTTCAAGAGCCGCCCGCGTGTTTGACGAACCTTTTGCTCAGGGCAGGTCTCTGGTGCACGGCCTTGATCCCAGGGTGCGCTTGGCCATGGCAGCGCTTTTCTCCATCTGCGTGGCCCTGCTCAAGGAACCGCTGGCTGCGGGGTCGGCTCTGATTCCGGCCATGGCGATCCTGAGCCTGAGCGCGCCGCCCCTTGGAGTGCTCTGCAAACGCGTGGCGCTGGTCAACGTCTTCATTGTTTTTCTGTGGGTTATCGTGCCCCTGACCATGCCCGGCACGCCGTTTGCCGCCCTTGGCCCCCTGACCGCAAGTCGTGAAGGCGTTGCGCTGGTTTTGCTTGCCACCCTCAAGTCCAACGCCATCCTGCTGACCTTCCTGGCCCTGGTCACGACCATGGACTCTCCGACCATGGGGCACGCCCTGGACCGTCTAGGGGTGCCGTCAAAGCTGGTATTTCTGTTCCTTTTCACTTACCGCTACCTGCACGTCATAGCCGACGAATGGCAGCGCCTGGTAACGGCGGCCAGGCTGCGCGGGTTCGCCCCCCGCACCGGCATGCACACCTACCGCACCATCGGGAACCTTCTGGCCATGGTCCTGGTCAACAGCTTCGACCGCTCAAGCCGGGTCTACCAGGCCATGGTCCTGCGCGGGTTCCAGGGACGTTTCGTGTCCGTGGTCCGCTTCAGGGCGCGCCCGAAGGACGCGGCCTTCGCCCTATTGTGGCTGGCCGCCACGGCCGGCATCGTGCTCATGGACTTTTTTCCGGAGATACGCCTTGTCTGAAACGCCCATTTTCGCCCTGCAGGACGTGTCCTTTGCCTACCCTTCCGGCCATGCGGTACTGCACAACGTGAACTTCGCCTTTGCTCCGGGACAGAAAATCGGACTTTACGGCACCAACGGCAGCGGCAAGACCACCCTGTTCCACATCGTCATGGGTCTCATGACCCCGCAACGGGGCAAGGTCCTCTTCCATGGCGAACCGGTGCGCGGTGAAAAAGAATTTCGGGCCCTGCGCCGCGAGGTCGGCATGGTCCTGCAGAACGCCGAAGACCAGCTCTTCAACCCCACGGTCCTCGACGACGTGGCTTTCGGGCCCCTGAATCTGGGAATGTCCGTGGACGAGGCACGGGAGAGGTCTCTTGCGACCCTGAAGGATCTTGGGCTGGACGGGTTCGAGGGCCGGTTGACCCACCGGCTGTCCGGAGGGGAAAAAAAGCTGGTATCCTTGGCCACGATCCTGTCCATGCAGCCAAAGGTGCTTCTGCTGGACGAGCCCACCAACGGCCTTGACCCGCAGACCAGGGAACGCATCATCGAAATCCTGGACGCCCTGCCCACGGCCCGCATCATCATTTCACACGACTGGGACTTCCTGGCGCAAACGACATCGCGGTTCATGACCATAAAAGACGGCAGCCTCGTGACCGACGTGCCACACTTGCCGCACCGCCACGTGCATGCCCATCCCCTGGGGGACGAGCCACACCATCATCACGACTGAAGCGCCCGCCACAGGGGCGGGGACAGGACAGGCTTTTTTTTTGGATGTCCGGCGCAGGAAGATGAAACGCCCGGAACAGCGCAGACCTCAGAAGAATTCAAGGGCAGGGCGGAGCCTCTCGTACACGTCGCGCGCCTCTTCCATGCGTCCGTCGCGACCGGCCAGCTCCAAGTCCCGGGCCATCTCCGCGAGCTCAACCAGTCCCATGTTGAAAAGGGCCCCTTTGAGCATATGCCCCACGTCCGCGATCTCCTGTTCGTCACATAGCGAAAAGGCAGCCTCAAGGCGGCCCAGAGTGACGACCACCGTCTGGCAACCAAGCCCATAGAGCTCATCTATGTCGTCCATGCCCAAACCGTAAACCCGGCACAAATGTTCCTTGACCCGCTGCTTCATGCTTTTCTCCGTGCGTCGCTAGTCCAGACCTGATTCGAAATTTTTTGGTCAACCCCATTTAGAGGGCGCGGTTGCAGCTGGCCAGCTCCTCTTCGTGCATGAATCCATACGGAAAGGAATGTCGAGCCCCCCTCCCATGCGCCCGCGTCCGCAAAAAATCCTGACTTGCTCCCCTCTTGTGGTTGACCCCGGCCACAAATTTTCTTTATGAAATTCCACGGTGTGAAGTTTTCCCATCCACGCACCTCCCAAGGAGAACCCCATGGACCCATCGCTGGCCAAACCCTTCATCAAAGCAACTAAAGACGTCCTCGCCGCCATGGCCGCCCTCGAAGTCGTGGCCGGCACGCCGTATGTCAAGAAAGACAAAATGGCCAGAGGCGATGTCTCCGCCGTAATTGGCATCACCGGGGACAAACAGGGAACCTTCTCCATCTCCTTCGATCGCAAGACCGCCGTGCACATCGTCAAGCAGATGCTCGGCGACGCCATCGAGGACATCCTGCAGGACGTACAGGACGCCATGGGCGAGATCACGAACATGATCTCCGGCCAAGCCCGTGTGGGTCTGGTCGACATGGGTCTCAAGCTGCAGGGCTCCACCCCGTCGGTCATCATGGGCGATAACCACACCATTGCGCACATGAGTTCGGCCCTGGCCATCGCCATACCCTTCTCCTGCGAAGCCGGGACCTTCACCCTGGAATTCTGCTTCGAATAAGCCCATGAACGGCACGGGAAACATCAACGAACAGGTCTCCGAGCTGCTGCTCGGGGCCAGCGCCAGGTCGCTGACGGCTCCCAAGGAATTCGATCTCATGGAGATGCCGCTGGAAGGAGTGGCCGCTTTTTGGCTGTCCGTGAAAAAGACCATGGACTCCAGGAAAAAAAGCGGCGATTTCCTGCTTGAGGAGGCAAAGCACACCCGCGAGCCCCACGTCAGGTTTCTGCTCGAACTGGCCGCCTCATCGTTTTCTCCCAATCGCTGCGAGGAACTGGCTCAGGTCAGAAAAAAAAACATCCTGGCCGAATTGCACCGCAAATACGTGCTCATGGCCATCGGCCTGTTGGGTATCGTGTCCAAGGAAAACCCGCAAAAAGTGATGATCCGCTTTTTGTCCAAATTCCACATCGCGCCCATTTTTGAAAAACAGGTCTTCGAGGTCGCCCAGCTCATGCTCAGGAATCTGGACAATGCCGAGCTGAACAAGACCAAGTTTCTCAACATCGACCACAAGCTCAAGATCGAGGCGTTGATCATAAACCTCATTTTCTACTGCATGCTGGCCAGAAGAAACGGAGTCGAGCATCTCCTCGGATTTCAGGAATACATCTCGTCCCAGTATTTCAAGGACGGCCTCGCGCTCATCAATGACGGGTTCGACTACGACTTTGTCAAATTCCGGCTCAATCTGGTCAAAAAGGAGATTCTCGAAGCCACGGAAATGAAGATGGACCTGTCCATGCAGATGATGTCCGCCATCAAGTCCGGGACGCCCTTCAACGACCTCTACCTTATCGCCAAAGCCTTCCTGCCCTGACCTGGGGCACGGCCCCAAGGCTCGCAAAACAGTCAAAAATCACCTTCAAGCGGCGTACATCCCGCCGCTGCCCGTCCATGCCGCGGTGTCCGCTTGCACGCCCAAAATGTTTGGCCGCTTCAAAAATTCATGATCATCAGGAGCAGGTCCTCTCCCCAGAGCAGGGTCAGGACCGCGCCAAGACAGAGAAACGGGCCGAATGGGACGGCCGTGCGCAGACCCTGGCCTTCGGGACGGCGCAGGTAGACCACGGCGACCGCAAGGGCGCACAGGGCGGAGAGAAGGATCATGAGTGGCAGCAAGGACAGGCCGACCAAGGCCCCAAGGCTGAGCATGAGTTTGATGTCCCCGGTTCCGAGGGCATCGATCCCGCGCAGCCGCAGGTAAACCTGTTGCAGGACAAGAAAGATTCCCGCGCCAAAAAAAGCGCCAAGCAAGGTCTCAACCCAGTCCACGGGCAGAAAAAGCGGGGTGGACAAAGCCAGGATGGCCGCCGGATAGGTCAAAACGTCGGGCAGAATGAAGGAGTCCAGATCGATGAAAGAGGCCACCAGAAAAATCCCCAGAAATACCATGTAGGTCAACCACTGCGCCGTCGGACCGAATTTGATCGCAAAGAGCAGGGCCAGGATTCCGGACAAAAGCTCCACAGCCGGATAGCGCCAGTGGATCTTCCCCTTGCAGGAACGGCACTTCGCACCCAGCAGCAGGTAGGACAGGACCGGAATATTTTCCCACCAGGAAAGCACGTGGCCGCAGGCCGGACAATGCGAGCCGGGACTGATCACGGACATGCCCACCAGATAGCGATGCACGCAGACATTGTAGAAACTGCCCAGGCAAAGTCCCAGAATGAGGGCAATGGTATAAAAAAAAGCGGGATAAAAAAACAGCTCAACCATGCAGGCACCTTGATGGAAAAGTATTCAGGACACAATATTATGTGGTTACGGGATGTTGCGTGGATACTCAAGCACCTGGGCCAAAACAGTCCGCCAGAAGCGGGCAGCACCGCTCAACTCGTGACCCAGATCGCCCAGATCGAGGCCTCGGCGGAGAGCCTGTTGACGAGGGTGATGGGAATTCCCATCTGCTCGGTTTTTGCCGTCAGGCGATCCCAGTTGCAACGGTCAATCTCGTCGAGCAGGGACAGCCAGACCGCATTGGGATCATCCGGATCTGTCAGGGCCCGTTTTATGGCGGGGTCCAGGGGGATCTCCTCCAGCACCCGGCCCATGGACTGGTCCAGAATGGCGTCGAGCAGGGAAAAAAAGCCCATGAGGAACATGCCATCCTGATCGAACGACGTGGGATGTTTCTGCGCCAAAAGATGAAGAAAACGGGCCCGCTGTACGGAAATGCGGACCAGTTCGTGGGCTTTGTCCTCGGTGCTGACATCGGAAAGGATGACCACCTGCAGCCACTGCCTGAGATTCCGGGATCCAAGCATGGAAACCGCACGCGGGATCGAGGTGACCTTGATTTGCAGGCCGAAGAATGCGGAATTTATGTATTTGAGCAGCCGGTAGGAAATGGACAGATCCGTCTGAATAATCTCCACCAGCCTTGAGGATTCCACGTCCGGGACGCTCAATTCCCTTAACAACTTGATCTTGTTGACTTGCGAGGCAGACAGCTTGCGCCCGGGTATGACCTCGGGGCGATTCAGAAAAAATCCTTGAAAATAGGTGAAGCCGAGCTTTCTGCAAACCTTGAAGACGTCGTGGTTCTCCACTTTCTCGGCCAAGAGCAGCGCGTCGTATTTTTTGACCCCCGCAACAATCGCCGCGACCTGCGCCGGAGTCTTGCCGAGGACATCGATCTTGATGATGTCGACCATCTCGCACAAGGGTTCAAGGCCGGGGCTGCCTTCGAAATCGTCCAAGGCCAGCGTGTACCCGCGCCTCTTGAGTTCGCTGCAGGCGCTGAGGACTTCGGGTTCGGGCATGACGCTCTCCAGGATCTCCACCACGCACTGGTCCGAAGGCAATACATAGGGAGCCTCGCCGAGGAGCACGCTGCGCGGAAAATTGACCAGCGCCCTGGCTCCATGACGCAACCCCTGCACAGCGAGGTTGTAGCCATCAGCAATGATCTGCGTCGTGGCCTGATCGCCATCGGTGAACACGGCGTCCTGAATGTTTTCTTCGTGACGAAAAAGCAGTTCGTAGCCCCATATCTGCATCTGTGCCGTGAATATGGGCTGCCGGGCGACAAAAAACTTGTCGTAAAGCTGTTCCGGATACGTCTCTTCCATTGCCAGGTCCTTTTTAAAGAGCGCAAAGCACGACCCTGAAAACCCGCCAGATCTAGAAATAAAAAAACCGTCCCTACCCTAGGACGCCCCTCCCATGACTTCGTCTGTCCACATCGCGGCCTCAATGGCGACGCTGTCGATCAGCTCCATGGGAATACCCATCTGGCCGGCCTTTTCCTCAAGATCGGCCCAGCTGCCGCGATCGAGTTCATGCAAGAGTTCGATCCAGACAGAGTGCTTGCCGTGAGGGTCAACCAGGGTGGCCTTGATGTCCGGGTCAAGGGAAATCTCTTCGAGAACCTGCTCCATTTGCTGGTCGAGGATGGCGTCGAGCAGGGAAAAAAAGCCCATCACGAACATGCTGTCCGGAGAAAACGGAGTGGGGCAGGCCGAGGCCAGAAGCTGGAGGAAACGGCCGCGCAGGACGGATATCCGGACCAGCTCCTGGCCCTTGTCCGTGGAATTGACATCGGACAGGATGACCACCTGCAGCCATTGGCGCAGGTTCTGATGGCCAAGCATGTTCACGGCGCGCTGGATGGATTCGATTTTGCCGCGCAGGCTGAACCGGGCGGAATTGATGTATTTGAGCAGGCGGTAGGAAATGGAGAGATCCGTCTGAATGATTTCCACCAGCCGGGAAAGCTCCGCCTCGGATTCATTGAGTTCCTTCAAAAGCTTGATCTTGGTGCTCTGGCTGGCGGAGAGCTTGCGGCCGGGGACTATCTCGGGCTTGCTGAAGAAATACCCTTGAAAATATTCGAAGCCAAGACGCTTGCAGACGTTGAACATGTCGATGCTCTCGACTTTCTCGGCGAGAAGCCGGGCCTTGTACCCTTTGAGGTTCTGGACGATGGCCATGACCTCGCCTGGCGTCTTGCCCAGGATATCGACCTTGATGATGTCCGCTATTTCGCACAGCGGCTCAAAACCCGGATCCCCCACAAAATCATCCAGGGCCAGGGTATAGCCGTTTGCCTTCAGCTCCCGGCAGGCCGCCATGACATCATCCTCGGGCAGCACCGTCTCCAGGATTTCCACCACGCAACGCTCGGAAGGAAGCACATAGGGCGCATGCCCGAGAAGGACATTGCGCGGAAAATTGATCAGCGCCTTGATCTTGCTGCCCATGCCCCGGACTCCCAATGCGAAGCCGTCTGCGATGACCTGGGTCGTGGCCTGGTCGCCGTCCGTGAACACGGCGGACTGGGTCTCCCCGTGCCTGAATAGAAGCTCATAGCCCCAAATATTCATTTCGGTATTGAAAATGGGCTGTCTGGCGACATATATGCTGTCGTAGAACTTTTCAGGCACCTGTTCTGTCATTAAGGGCCTCTAAGGCATGAGTGGCGCAAAAGGCAGACCGACACCCTCTTCCAGGCCCAGCATGAGGTTGGCATTGGCAACGGCCTGGCCCGAAGCGCCACGGCAAAGGTTGTCTATGGCCGACACCACGATGAGTCTGTCCGTACGCGGGTCCGTGACCAGCCCGAGATCGCAGAAATTGGTGCCTCGCACCCATCTGGTTTCAGGCAGGGATCCCTGGGGCAAAAGACGTACCCACCGCTTGCCCGCATAAAACTCCTGGTAGCAGGCCCGGATTTGCTCCAGATCCGCGCCGGGGGAAAGTTTGGCGTAGGCGGTGGTCAGGATACCCCGATTGATGGGCAACAGGTGTGTATTGAAGGAGAGGCGTATTTCCCGCCCGGCGGCAAGGCTGAGCTCCTGCTCGATCTCGGGGGTGTGGCGGTGTTTGGTCAGGTTGTAAGCCCGGAAAGTATCCGAAACCTCGCAGAAAAGAGTGCCTACTCCTGCCTTGCGACCTGCTCCGGTGGTTCCGGACTTGGAATCGATGACCAGATCTTCGGGCGAGATAAGTCCCGCTGCCAGCGCCGGATACAGGGCCAGGATGGCGGATGTCGGATAGCAGCCGGGATTGGCGACAAGTCCGGCTCCGGCGATACGTGCGGCGTAGAGCTCCGGCAGCCCGTAAACGGCTTCGGTCAAGAGGGCGGTCCGGGTATGCGGTACCTGGTACCAGCTCTCGTAAACCTCATGGTCGCGCAGACGGAAATCAGCGCTCAAGTCCACAACCCTGGCTCCAAGCCCGCGCAGCTCCGCCGCCATTTCCATGGCCGTGCAGTGGGGCACGGCCAGAAAGACGAGGTCGCAATTGGCGGCCAGAAAAGCGCTGTCCGGAGCTGTTATCTCAAGTTCGCCAAGCTCCGTGCCCTGCAGGAAAGGATAAATTTTCTGAAGGGGCTGTCCGGCCTCCTTGCGCGACGTGACCTGGGTCAGACGCAGGCCGGGGTGGCCAAGCAGGATGCGGGTCAATTCCATTCCCGTGTAGCCGGTAACCCCGACCAGACCGACGCGCTTCACCATCCGTGCCCCCTATTTCGCCTTCTGCACATATTTCATGCGCAATTCAAAAAGCATGTCCCGAAGCAGCCGGGCTTCCTGTTCCGTCAGATTGCCCTTGGTCTTGCTCTCAAGCATGCACAGGATGTCGATGGTCTGCTTGGCGGCCAGCACATTTTCCATGAACTGCCCGCTTTCGGGCTCGGGCACCTCGCCCAGATGGACCAGGGCGGAAGAACTCATGGACAGGACAAAGGTCCCGAAATCCAGCTGCGGCATTTCCGGACAGGAGCAGGACAGCTCCTCGTACTCTTCGGCCAATTTTTTCTCTTCAGTCATATTCACTCCTTACGCCCGAATTCGGGGCAGCCGTCGCGCAGCGCTTCTTCATAGGCTGCGACGGCGTCTTCCAGGTACGTCCTTGCGGCGCAATATCCGCCGGCCGCGTGCAAACCCTCACGCAGGGCATAAAGCCCTGCCAGGACGTCGCTCCAATCAACATGACCCATGTGGCCAAGCCTTACAAGACTCTTCTTGAGTTCGCCCTGGCCCCCGGCCATGACAACTCCGTATCGTTCCGCCGCCACCTTGAGCACTTCGCTCCCATCGATGCCCACAGGCAGCCTTATGGAGGTCAGGCCCCAGGTGAAATGCGTCTTGGCCAGAAGTTCAAGACCCATGCTCATCGCTCCGGCCCGGGTCATGGAGGTCAGGGCCCATTGCTTGGCGTACACGGCTTCAAGAGTCTGCTCTTTGAACAGATCAAGACTCACGGCCAGCCCTTGCAGCAAATTCACGGGAGACGTGAAAAGAGTCTGGTGCCCCAGGCTCTTGTCCCGCTCGGCCAGCAGGTTGAAATAGAAATTGGTGGAGCCGACTTCGCGTGCCTTGTCCCAGGCGCGATCGCTAAAGGCCAGCAAGGCAAGACCAGGCGGAAGCATGAGGCCCTTCTGGGACCCCGTCAGCAGACAGTCGATGTCCCAGGCGTCCATGGGACAAGGTGAAATTCCGACCGCCGAGATGCCGTCCACGACAAGGAGCACGTCCTGGTCCCGGGTCACCGCGCCAAGCTCGTTCACGGGGTGCAACACGCCGGTGGAGGTTTCCGAGGCCTGAACCAGCACGCCGCAAAGCGAAGGATCCGCCGCCAGGGCTGCTTGCACATCCGCGGCGGACACGGCGCTACCGTTTTCAAGGACCAGGGAAGTGACCGCAAGGCCATGTGCCTCGGCGATCTCACGCCAGCGCTCCCCGAATTTTCCGCCCTCGACCACGAGCACTTTTTCGCCGGGCGCAAAGAGATTTGTCACGGCCGCATGCATGGCCCCCGTGCCCGAACATGACAGGGGCAGTACCTGCTGCGTGGTACCGAACAGGTACTTGAGGCCGGGCTGAATACGCTCCATGACCTGCACGAAATCGCGCTTGCGATGATGGATCATGTCCTTGGCCAGGGCCAGGCGAACCTCCTCCGGCAGGGGAGTGGGACCGGGAGTCAGCAATCTTAATTTATTGAGCATATCGTATCCGCAAAAATGCTTGCAAAGGATGATTATTGATGAGCCGCGCTCCAGTCGTCACCAACGCCCCAGTCGACCACGAGGGGTACGGAGAGGCTGTACACGGAGGCCATGATGCCGGCGACGGCTTCGCCCACTTCCCGGGATTTGGCCTCGGGAGCTTCGAGCAGAAGTTCGTCGTGAATCTGCAGGATCAGGCTCCCGCCTAATTCGCCAATAACCTGGCTCTTGTCCACTTCGAGCATGGCCTTTTTGATGATATCCGCCGCCGAACCCTGGACCACGGTATTGATGGCCATGCGCCGGGCCTGCTGCGCCATGTTCACGTTGCGGGAATTGATTTCGGGCAGCATGCGCCTTCTCCCGGCCAGGGTGGTCACATAGCCCAGGGACTTCGCCCCGGCCTCGATCTCCTCGTAGAATTCCCGCACGCGGGACAGCTTGCTGAAGTAGACCGAGATGAACTCCTTGGCCTCCTTCAGGCTGATCCCAAGCTCACGCCCCAGCTTCTGCGGACCCATGCCGTAGAGCAGGCCGAAGTTGATGGTCTTGGCCTTGCGTCGCTCGTCGGCACTGACCTCGGCCTTGTCGAAGAGGATTCCGGCCGTGCGGGCGTGGATGTCGTCACCGGCGGCAAAGGCGTCCGTCAAGGTCGGGTCCCCGGACATGTGCGCCAGCACTCTGAGTTCGATCTGGGAATAATCCGCAGCCACAAGCCGGTTCCCCTTGGCGGCCACGAAGCAGGAGCGCATTCGCGGGCCGAGCGCCCCGCGGATGGGAATGTTCTGCAGGTTCGGATTGCTGCTCGAAAGGCGGCCGGTCGCCGTGGCAAGCTGGTTGAAGGTGGTGTGGATGCGCCCGTTCTTGTCGGTCAGCCGGGGCATGGGCTCAAGGTATGTGGAGCGCAGCTTCTCGTACATCCGGAACTCGAGCACATCGGCGACGATGGCGTGCTCCCCGGCCAACCCTTCGAGCACGCTGCTGGACGTGGACTTCGCCCCGCCCGGAGTCTTCTGCTTGCTGGACAGGCCCAGCCTGGAAAAAAGCACTTCCCCCAGCTGCTGGCTGGAGCGGATGTTGAAATCTCCTCCGGCCTGCTCATGGATTTTTTGCGTCAGCCGATCCAGCTCGGTCTGAACCATGGACAGAAAATCCTGAAACCTAGTCTCGTCGATGCGGATGCCGCGTTTCTGCATACGCACCAGCACCTCGGTCAGGGGCAGCTCAAGGTCCTGCATAAGGCCGAGCAGCTCCGAACCGGCAAGCCTCGCACGCAGCAGGCGACCAATCGCCAGCACTGCCTGACCGTGATTTTCCCGGTGCACGTCGATCTCATCGCCCAGCCCGTCGCGAATCCGCTCCAGGGTATAATTGCGATCTTCGGGGCTCAGCAGATAGGCGGCAAGCTCGATGTCGAAAACTTCGGTGCAGCCCGAGAGATCAAGGCGCCCCTGCTCGAGCACGCTCTTGTACGAAGTCACGAACACGTGCGCTCCGGTCAACGCGCGGCACAGATCCGCAGCCGGGCCCATGTACAGGATCTCTTCGGCGTCCGTACCCAGAATCCATTTCTCGTCCTCGGCGTACAGGCCCACGTCCTTTCCGGCCATGGACTCAAGGCTGGGTGCCAGACGGGGCTCGACCCGGACCGGGCCGGATTTTTCATCACCGTCCGGGACCGGATCGCTCTTCGCGGCCGCCTCCGCCTGGACGCCCGCATCCCTGATACGCCCGTTCTTGCGGGCCAGGGCCTGAAACTCCGACAACAGGGAGCGGAACTCGTATTCCTTGAAAAAATCCAGTGCTCCGGCGTCGATCTCTCCCACGGCCAGATCGTCAAGGCTGAACTCCGTGCACATGTCCGTACGCAGGGTGGTCAGCTGCCGATACACGAAGACCTGCTCCATGTGCGGAGCGAGCAGAGTCTGTTCCTTGGCCGTCAGGCGGTCGAAATTTTTCTTGAGCTCATCGAGGCTCGGGAAGCGGCGCAGAAAGCCCATGGCCGTCTTCGGCCCGACTTTGGGGATGCCGGGAATGTTGTCCGCGGCGTCGCCGGTCATGGCCTGAAAATCCGCCCACTGCTCCGGCTGAAGACCCGCCTCCTCGACAAATCCTTCGCGAGTGACAAGCTTCTCCTTGCCCTGGGCCGGGTCCCACATGACGACGTTCTCATCCAGGCACTGCCGCAGGTCCTTGTCCGCACCGACAATGACCACGCTGCGTTCTTCCTTGAAACGCCCAGCCAGGGAGGCGATGCAGTCGTCGGCCTCCCCGCCCTCGGCTTCGAGCACGCGGATGCCCAGCAGCCTGAGTCCGGCCTTCAGGGGGTCAAGCTGCGCAGCCAGACCTTCGGGCATGCGGGGCCGATTGGCCTTGTAGGTAGGCAGAAGTTCGTGCCGATACGTCGGGGCGCGGCCGTCGGTGACGAAAACGAGGTGGGATGGATTCTCTTCGCGCAGGAGCTTTAAGACCAGCTTGAAGACGATATACATGGCGCTGGTCGGAAACCCGTCGGAACGCTTGAAATCGGGATAGGCGTAAAAACCGCGATAGATGAAGGCGTGACCGTCGATCAAAAAAAGCGGCTCGGTTTTCAGTCCGAGCCTTGTTTGCAAACTCATGCGCCCTCCGTTTGGGGGAAGCGGGTCCGGTTATGAGGCCCCGTTCTGTGCTGTATCCAGCTCTTTCTTCTTTTTCTTCACTTCCGTGCCGCCATGCAGGCGCTCCCACACGAACTGGCTGGCATGCTGACAGCCCAGCTTTTCCATGGGGATCTCGGCCCGGGCCATGGACTTGTGTCCTCCGGCCGAACCCACGTCGCCGAACAGGCGCTTGGCGAACTTGCCCATGTCGCGGCGCAGGCCGTCGCCGCGAAAGACGACAACGAGCTTGTCCTCGCTGATGCCGCTGATCATGGTCGTGGACAGCCCGTGCACGCGCAGGAAAAAATCGGCCAGGACGACCAGGATGTCGGAAGAGTCGACCTTGCCCATGAAGATGGTGATGGTCTTGCCGGAGACCCGCATCTTGCGGAAAGCCTGGGTGAAGTACTTGAGCCACTCCAGGCGGAATTCCGAGCGGATGATCTTGTGCAGCAGGGGTTTGTTGTAGAATTTCGAGAGATAGCGAAAAGCCTTCATGTCGTTGTCATGAAACTCGCGCTCGAAACTCTGGGTGTCGGTCTTGATCCCGTAAAGAAGAGCCGTGGCCAGCAGCTTCCCCGGACGCAGTCCCAGGTTGTACAGATACTCGGTCATGATGGTCGCGTTGGAACCATACTCCGACACGATCTCGACAAAATCGGCTTGCACGGGCGTCCCCGCCACCTTGGGATGATGATCGATGACCACTGAAAAATGGATGTTCGCAAAATCCGGATGGTGGTGCGGCTGAGAATCAACCAGCGCAAAACGGTCGTACTGGGCCAGCAGAAGCGGGTTGAGCTTCTTGGTCGCAATACGCAAGAGACGGATCATGGCCAGGTTGTCGGGCCTGGTGATCTCGTTGACGTGGGCGATGGCGACCTGTTCCACGCGACCGGCGAGGATGCGCTTCAAGGCCATGGCCGAGGCCAAGGCATCGGGATCGGCATTGATGAGGATCAGCCAACGCTCATTTTTATTCAGCAATTCTTGAAGCTTGGCTAGCTTCGGATCCAGCTTTCGAAAATAGGCCATGACCTTCTCACTTGAGTTTTTGGGCCAACCCGGCAACGACCAGATACACACTTGTACTGATACTGGCAATTTCACGGTTGAGTTGACCCAGATCACGGGCAAATGCCCGTATTTCGCCATCGAACGCAAGAGGTCCGAGGCCCATTTCAGTCGAGACCAAAATCAGATTGCCACCTCTGTGGACCTGAAGCCGGGCGAAAAATTCCTCTCTTTTGCGTCTGGCGTCTTCGGAGTTTTCACCCGCAAGGGAAAACATCCAGAAATCAAGACTGTCCACCAGGACGCTGCCTCCAAGAGGGACAAGGGCCCCAAGCGCTCCGCCCAGGTCGGTGTCCACTTCCCGCACCGCGATATCCGCATCCCGGCTCAATCGATGGGTAATGATCTGTCGCCTAAAGGCAAGGTCCCGGGATTTTCCCGTGGCGACAAGCGTCCAGGGGCGCGGCCCCTGACACAGGAGCTCAAGCCCGAAATCGGATTTGCCGGATTTGTTGCCGCCAAGGACCAGATCAATCATGGTGCATGCCCCACCGAAGAAGCCAGGACTTGAGCAGATTCAGGGAACGGCCAAGCTCTTCAAGAGAAAAGATTTCAACCACCAGCGTTTCATTCCCCTCAAGACGCAACAGTATGTCGCGCAAAAGGTTCGGATCGGGCAACTGGTCAAGACCCGCATGCCCGCGCTCCGATTCTCCGCCATAAATGTGGAGAATGCGCACGCGCTCGAAAAATCCGGGCAGACTCATCACTCTTTGCTGACCATAACTGACCATGTGTCCCACATCCAGACAGACCCCAAGCCCAAGTGCGCCGATTTCATCCCAGATCTCGCAAAGATCCCCCTCGCGGGTGTTTTCCAGCCAGAGCATGGAGGCAAGCCCGGGCCTGTGCCGCAGCAGTCCGGAAAGGTCCCCGGGTCTGGGAGGATGGAGCACATAACCGCGTGGGCGCATAAAGGCAATTTTTTGCTCAAGGGCGAAAATCGCGTCGCCAACGGCGGCCGCTCCGTCCTTCCAAGGCAGGTCGAGGGGCAGATGGGCATGGTAGTCAAGGCCCAGTTCGGGCAGGTTCGCGGGCAGGTCGAGTTCATCGTAATCCAGGCAGCCGCGTGTCTCAAGAAGCATGAGCGCCACTTCCCTCACCATGGGGGAAAGGGCCCGGCAATTGGGCCCTACCCGATCGGGGATGACGCAGGATGGTGCGGCCAGCCGGAATTGCATGCTGGTCAAAACAGGCTCAGCTGCCGTTCGTTGCGGCGCACATGGCGCTTGATGGCGCTCTTGCGCAACATGTCCTGGGGCAGACGGCGCACCAGGGACGACAGGGCCAGTTTCAGGGTCTTGCCGAAAACGCGCCGACTGGCGCAGTGACTCAGGAAAAGCATGGACTTGGCCCGGGTCAAACCGACATAGAAGAGACGGCGCTCCTCGTCCATGTCGAGCACATTGTCGTCGCCGGGCTTGCCAAGGAGCATGTCCATCCCCGCGAAAGGCAGGATGCCCTCTTCCAGGCCGGGCAGGAACACGACCTCGAATTCAAGTCCCTTGGCCCCGTGCATGGTCATGATTTGCACTTTCTGGGCCTTGGCCCTGATGGCGCAGAGCTCGGTTTCAAGCCTGACCATGTTCAAGAGCCCGCGCCAGCCCGAGCAGGCCTGAAAGGCCTTGACCAGGTCAACAAAGGCCCTGCTCTTCCAGAACAGCGCGTCAAAGGGCGGAGTCGAGGAAAAGTGGACGGCCATGGCCAGCGGACCCTTTTCGACCACGTCCTCGGGACAGGACGGAATCTGCTCGTCCAGAGCGTCGGGCAATCCGAGCACGTTTCCGGCAATGCGCAAAATGAGATCCACCCGCGCGTCAACGAAAAAGGATTCCTCTTCCGGCACGGACACGGGTATCCCGGCGGTCTGAAGGGCTTTGGCGATAGGTCCTATGAGGGCCTTGAAGCGAACCAGAACGGCGATGTCGCCGGGAGAAATGCTTTTTCCCTCGTGCATGTCGGCCTGCCAGTGTCCCGTGCCACCCAGAAGCTCGCGCACCCGCCCAGCGATCCAGCCCGCCTCCTGCTCGGCACCCTGGGCTTCGAACAGCACCAGGGATGCGGCCAGGGATTTTTGGGCCACAAGGGTCTGTTTTTCCGTAAAAAGATGCGCTGCAAGGCTGAGTATCTGCTGCGCCGAGCGATAGTTGTGAACCAGCCTGATCCTCTTCAAATCCGGCCACAGATCGCGCAGCCTGACCTCGACATCGCGCACCGCACCGCGAAATCCGTAAATAGCCTGGTTCGGATCACCGATGGCAAAAAAACCCCGCCCGCCCTGGGAACAAAGCGCCGTGACCAGTCCGAGCTGCAGGGCGGAGAGGTCCTGCACCTCGTCGATCAGGACATGATCGTAGCCCGGAACGTAATGCCCAAGCTCCAGATGTTCGAGCCAGAATTCGAGCAGGTCGGTGTAGTCGACCAGGTTGAAGCGGACCTTGTCGTCCAGATAGCGTCTGGTGTGTTCGCCGGGGATGCGCACCCCGTTTTCGCGGGCCAGGGACTGTTCATTCCAGGCGGTTTTGAGTTCCTTGCCCTGCAGATCGGGATTGGCCGCCGCGAAAAGCCTGCGGCTGCTCTCCTCGGACAGAAGGATCGGGGCCTCACCCATGACCGAGGTCCAGTATTCGAGCCCAAGCGCATGCAGGGTGTCGGTCTTGGGCAACACGGGCAGGCCCGGACAAAGCCGCTGCAAGCGGTCTTTGAGTTCCCGCGCGGCTTTGCGGGTGAAGGTCAGAATCAGGATTCGCGCCGGATCTGCCCCCTGTTCAAGCAGGTGCCGCACCCGCCCCATGAGGGTCTGGGTCTTGCCCGTGCCCGGTCCGGCCAGGACCAGCACTGGTCCGGGCCCGGCAAGAATCGCGGCCATCTGCATTTCGTTGGCGGTCTGGGCCGTTTCCTGCGCCTCGGACGAGGCTTCCCCCATGGCCTTTCGCCAGCGCTGTCCGGGCACTTCCGGAGGCGCGGACCGGGCGGCCATGGACAGCATGCGGCCATGCCTGAATTCGAGCAACTCCTGAGGAGCGAACATGGAAATGCGTCCATACTCGCCGTCGTAGCCGGAATGCCTGTGCACCACGCCCTGACGCATCCTGCGCACGGCCTCGGCCAGAACCGTGGAGGAACGCCGCAGGTCCTCTTCAGGAGCGCACCGCAATATGTTGAATTCGGAGCCGAAATCCCGCACCAGCTGGTTGTACATGCCAAGCACTTTCTTTGTGCCAGGACCCACCCCCAGTATTTCCGAAAGAATTTCGGTCAGGGGCACCAGGGACGAGAACCCCGGATGATGGGCGGGGCGCTCGGGCAGCTCCCGGTCCGAGAGGGCAAAGATGCGATTGAGCACGCCGATGGTCAGAGGTTTGCCGCAGACCGGGCACAGTCCGCGATGCACTGCGGTCTCCTGGGGTTCAAGGACCACACCGCATTTACGATGGCCGTCGAGATGATATTTTCCTTCCTCGGGGTAGAATTCGAGGGTGCCTTCAAAACGCGTCGCCTCGCTCTGGCGCCGCAGGCCCGCGCGTATCCCCGCAAAAGACATTTCTCCTGAAAAGAGATTGACTTCCCGGCCCAGCCTTTCCCCGGAATGGGCGTCGGAATTTGAGACCAGGGTGAAACGGTCCAGGGCGCTGACCATCCAGTTCATCTCGGGATCGGAGGAGAGGCCGGTTTCCAGGGCGAAAATCTCTCCACTCAGATCCTCGAAACAATCTTCGATACGATCAAAGCCGGACTTCGACCCGAAAAGGGAAAACCAGGGAGTCCAGATGTGGGCGGGGATGAGATATGCAAGCGGATCGGTTTCAAGAACCATCTCGAGAAGATCATGCGCGTCGAGTCCGAGAATGGGGCGGCCGTCCGAGGCGAGATTGCCGACCTGCGCCAGCCGGGTGTTGAACCGTGACGCCGCGTCGATGCTCGGCATGAAAACCAGATTGTGAATTTTGCGGACTTTGCCACGCTTCTTGTAGATGGAGCTGATCTCGGTGCAGAGCATGAAACGGATTTGAGCCGTGTTCATGTTCCCGGAATACCAGGGCAGTTCCTGTTCGAGCGCCTTGCCGTCGCGCAGGCGCAAGAGACCGCTTTCCTCTGCTTCAAGCTGCTCTGTGATGATGTCCATCCAGCCCGGATGAGTGAAATCCCCGGTCGCCAGAACGTCGATACCCTTGATCCCGGCCCAGGCCACCAGATTTCTGGGTGTGAGGTTCTTGCTCGTAGCCCGGGAAAATTTGGAATGAATGTGCAGGTCGGCGATGAAATTGTTCACGTTGTGTCCTGGATATCCTTTTGGGTCCGGAAAAAGGAGAGGTCCTGAACCAGCACGGCTCTGGTTCCTCCCGTGGGAATATTGAGCAGATCGATGAATGTTCCATTCTGAGCGGCGAGCCTGCGGGCGATCGCCAGACCCAGACCAGAACCCACGGCCTTGCTGGTCACGAACGGATCGAAGCACTTGTCCAGCATATCCGAGGCCAGCCCCGGGCCATTGTCGGCGATGCTCAGGGTTCTGGCGCCGCGTCCCTGCGTCTCGCGAATGCTGATCTTCGGGTCTTGCGTGTTCTCGAGAGCCTGCATGGCGTTGACCACAAGATTTATGAGAATCTGATGCAGCTGATTGCGATCAAAATAAAACGGCTCGTTCCCGACTTCAATGTTTATGGCAACTTTCGGATACTGCAGCCTCAGGGGCATGAGCACATGCTCAAGCTCCTTTGCCAGATCAAGAGCCAATGGCTCGGGCGCCTTGGGACGGGCAAAGATCAGAAAATCCTTGAGCAGAAAATCAAGTCGGTCGATATCACGCAGTATGACCCTTGAAAGCCTGTCGGAAAATTCCTTTTCCAGATCATCCGAGAGAAGAAGCTGCAGACTGGTCTTGATCCCGGCCAGCGGATTCTTCATTTCATGGGCAAGACCGGCAGCCAGTTCGCCGACACTGGCCAGTTTCTCCATTTCCTTGACCTGCCGTTCCAGTCTCTGCACTTCGGTGATGTCGGAGAAGAGAATCATCCAGCCCTGATTTTTCGGCAATTGAGTCATCTTGAACCCGAAAACCAGGCCACGTTCGTTGCTGATGACCATGTTCCGACGCAGGCAGGATAGTTCCCGATCATTCCAGAAAGGAAGAAATTCCGGAAAATATGCATCAAATCCGGTGCCGATCATCTCGTTGCGATCGTGTCCGGGAAGCCAGTCAAGGGCGCGTTGATTGACGGTGGTGATGCGGCCGTCATTGTTGACGACCAGGAGTCCAGCATCGATCCAGTCGAAAACGCGGTACTTTATCTCCTCGGCTTTGCGCAGGGCTTCTTCCTGCTCGATGATCCTGTACAAAAGCCGGTTTTCAGCCGTACGGCTCAGTTTGACCAAAGAGCTGACCAAAATTAGCGCCAACGTCAGCAAACTGTAGTTATAGGCCAGATCGGAACCGCGAATGTGAGTCTGAGCCCAATAATGAGGATAGTAAAATTGAACGCAGGATATGATGAAAAGAAGAACCCAGACAAGTAAAGAGGATATGATTATTGTTTTGAAACCGATTATTCGGCCATAGAAAAAAAGACATAATATATAAAGAAAAGCAAAAGCACTAAATGATCCACCAGTTAATACAACCCACCATGTCGTTAAAATTATATCTGCAAAAAGCTGAATTCTGAATAACAGGAAAGAACTTACGAATCGCTTATTTGCCAGAAGATATATGATGCTGAGTGAAAAACCAGTTATAAAAAAAATAATATACTGAAAATCTCGATTTACTTCCAGCCTCATGCCTCTGTCCGAAATATTGACGATCTCGGCCAAGGCCAAAAACAAAAGAAAGACCATGATCCCGAGACGGATCACGGAGAATTTGATGTAGAAATTTTTGAATTCTTCGGAAGGTTTCAGCTCAGGGTTATTGTCCACAATCCCTAGGATCTCCCTGCAGTTTTTCCACCGCATGCTTGAGCGCGGGCAAGATGGCGTGCAAATTTTCTCGCACGGCCTTGGGGCTTCCTGGCAGATTGACAATCAGGGAGAGGCCCATGACTCCGGCCACGGCGCGGGAAATCATGGCGTGCGGAGTCTTGGCGAGGGAGGTTTGGGTCATGGCCCGCTCAAATCCCGGCAGGCGCTTGTCCAAAAGAGGCAGGGTCACTTCGGGAGTGATGTCGCGGGGGCCGACCCCGGTTCCGCCGGTGGTGAAGACAAGATCGAAGCCCTGAAAAAGACAGCAGTCCGCAAGGGCCGACTTCAGGATTTGGGGTTCGTCGGGAATGATCATTCCCCGTGCAAGGCTGATCTCCATGGCTTCCATGGCCGCATCGCGGATGGCCGGACCGCTGGCATCGACGCGCTCGCCCCGCGAACCCTTGTCGCTCAGGGTGATCCAGGCCAGGGAAAATCCCCGCCGGGAACGCGTGCAGGAAAATTCTCCGGGAAAGAACACGCCCTTTTCCTTTCGGGCAATCCAGGCGGGCATGAAGAGTCCGTCTTCCCGGCAGAGCCGGATCCGGCTTTCAAGCTGCACGGAACAGTTCGGATCGTGAATCACGTCCCCGGCCCGCAGTTCCTCATCTGCTTCGAACCAGCCGTGGATCAGCGGATGATCCGGTCCCTGACCAATGATCACCGTACCGGCGGTATAGGCATCCTTCCAGGTAACGAGCATGCAAGGCCCCTTGTACTTCGAATTATTTTGTATTGACCTGTTTTGCCTACCAAAGCCCGGCGCTGTTGTCATTACCGCAATCAGGCGGCACTTGTCCGTGAGGTGGGTCTGGAGTAGTGTTTTTCAGTCTTAAAACAGCACCAAAAGGATCAATCCCATGAAAGGAATCATTCTGGCCGGAGGATCGGGCACTCGTCTTTATCCCTTGACGCTGGGCACCAGCAAGCAGCTTCTCCCCGTTTATGACAAGCCCCTCATCTACTATCCCCTCTCCATTCTGATGCTGGCGGGGATAAAGGACATTCTCATCATCTCCACTCCCCAGGACCTGCCGCGCTTTAAAGACGTGCTTGGAGACGGCAGTGAACTTGGCCTCAGATTCTCCTATATCGTGCAGCCATCGCCCGACGGCCTGGCCCAGGCCTTCATCCTCGGCGCGGACTTCATAGGCAGCGACAGCGTGTGCCTCGTTCTGGGCGACAACATCATCTATGGCGAAGGCCTGTCCAAGGTTCTCAAGGACTGCGCCCGGCTTGACAAAGGCGGCATTGTCTTCGGCTATCCGGTCAAGGATCCGCAGCGCTACGGGGTCGTAGAATTCAACGCCGCGGGCGAAGTGGTCAGCATCGAGGAAAAGCCGCAGAAGCCGAAGTCGAAGTACGTTATCCCCGGCATTTACTTCTATGACAATGAAGTCGTCGAAATCTCGAAAAACCTCCGCCCCTCCCCGCGCGGAGAGCTCGAGATCACCGATGTCAACCGCGAGTACCTGCGCCGCGGCAGCCTCAAAGTCGAATTGCTCGGCCGCGGATATGCGTGGCTCGACGCCGGAACACACGAATCCCTTCAGCAGGCGGGCAGTTTTGTTCAGGCCATCCAGGACAGGCAGGGTTTCAAGATCGCCTGCATCGAGGAAATCGCTTTTTCAAAAGGATTCATTGACGCAGGCCAGCTTAAACTTCTGGCCGCACGATTCAAAAAAAACGAGTATGGAAAATATCTCGATGAAATTGCCGACGAGTCGATTTAAGTTCATATAAATCAATATGTTAATTTACAAAGGAACACCTGGTGAAAACTTTGTTCCAAACATGTCTCCTTGTTCCTTGTTTTTCAGGATGCCTCAATCAGGCAACCTGAAAAACAATCAACCTCATTTTTTTCAAACCTTAAAAATATAAATATTTTAATATGTTGAATCGTAAACGCACATAATGCGCCCACTAATAATTTCAATAACCTAATATTTTCTTTATTTAAGAGAGCTGAAAGCCTTCAAGATTGAGCTTCTTTTCTCACGATTGAAGTCTGAAGCCTTCTCCAGTACAGAGAAAAACCGACCAAGAAGAATCAATTATTTTCAATAGCTATACAATAATTTCAAGGAAAGTGAGGTATCCATGGACGTTATGAAAATGCCGGCGGATCTGCCCGACGTGAATCTCAATTCCAACGCAGAGTTGGTGCTCAGGAAACGTTACCAGCGAAAGGGGCTGGACGGGACTCCCATCGAGACCGCGAAGGAAATGTTCTGGAGAGTGGCGGCAAGCATAGCATCCATGGAAAAGAACTACCCCGAGTCATCGTTCAAGCCCGAGGATCTGGCACGCACTTTCTACAAGCTGATGACCGAGTACGATTTTCTGCCCAATTCACCGACGATCATGAATGCCGGCACGGAGCTGGGGCAGCTTGCGGCCTGCTTCGTTTTGCCTGTCGGCGACTCCATGGACGAGATTTTCGATGCGGTGAAGCACGCGGCACTGATCCACAAGTCCGGTGGGGGCACGGGTTTTTCCTTCACTCGCCTGCGTCCCAAGGACAGCCGGGTCGGTTCCACGGGCGGCGTCGCTTCCGGACCCATCTCCTTTCTCAAGATTTTCAACACGGCAACCGAGCAGGTCAAACAGGGCGGAACCAGACGCGGCGCCAACATGGGCATCCTGCGTGTCGACCATCCCGATATCCTGGAATTCATCCGGGCCAAGGAACGTGAAGGGGACCTCAACAACTTCAACCTGTCCGTGGCGCTGACCGAAAAATTCATGCAGGCCGTGGAGAACGATGAGGAATACCCCCTTATCGCTCCGCAATCGCAGGAGGTCATCGAAACCCTGAAGGCACGCGAGGTCTTCGAGCTTCTGGTGCGCAAGGCCTGGGAGAGCGGAGATCCGGGGATCATCTTCATCGACCGCATCAACCGCGACAATCCCAACCCCGATCAGGGCGAGATCGAGAGCACCAACCCCTGCGGCGAACAGCCCCTGCTTCCTTACGAGGCCTGCAACCTCGGCTCCATCAACCTTGCCCGTTTCGTACGTGAAAAGGACGGCGAAATCGAAATTGACTGGGACAGGCTGCGCGAAGTGGTGCATTTGAGCGTTCGCTTCCTGGATAACGTCATCGACGCTTCGGAATACCCGTTGGAGCGTATCACGGAGACTGTGCGCAAGAACAGAAAGATCGGGCTTGGCGTCATGGGCTGGGCCGATCTCCTGTATCAGCTGGGCCTGCCCTACGACAGCCGCCGGGCCATCGTGCTTGCCGAGCAGATGATGGATTTCATCCAGAAGGAATCCAGATCCGCATCCAAGAAACTTGCTGCGGAACGCGGTCCCTTTCCGTCCTATGAGACCTCCATCTACAAGGAACAGAATCTGGGGCCCTACCGCCACGCCACCACCACGACCATTGCGCCTACGGGCACCCTGTCCATCATCGCCGGATGTTCCTCCGGTGTGGAGCCTCTCTTTGCCTTGTGCTTCGTGCGCCAGGTCATGGACGGCGAAAAGCTGACCGAGGCCAACAGCTTCTTTGTCAAAGCCCTGCATGATCAGGGATGCTATTCCGAAAAGCTCATGGCCGAGGTCATCGAAAAGGGCTCGGTCCGGGACATGGATTTTCTCCCCGAGGAACTCAGGAACGTTTATGTGACCTCCATGGACATCGAGCCGCAGTGGCATCTCAAGATGCAGGCGGCCTTCCAGAAGCACACCGACAATGCCGTATCAAAGACGGTCAACCTGCCCAATTCGGCCACCCAGGAAGATATCTATAAAATCTACTGGATGGCTTACGAAGAGGGCTGCAAAGGCGTCACGGTCTACCGCGACGGCTGCAAAAGCGTGCAGGTCCTGTGCACCGGAGATGGCCAGAAGGAAGAGAAAGGCGATGATCATTGCCGTCCCATGGACCGTCCCGACATTGTCTACGGATTCACGCAGAAGGTTCGCACCGGACTTGGCGACCTGTATCTGACGGTCAACGAGGTCAACGGCAAGCCCTTCGAGGTTTTCACCACCATCGGACGGTCGGGCAGATCCATCACGGCCAAGGCCGAAGCCATTGGACGACTGGTTTCCCTGGCGCTGCGCTCCGGCGTGCATGTTCGTGAAATAGTCAAACAGCTCAAGGGGATTGGCGGAGAGCACCCGGTTTTTCAGAAAAAGGGCATGCTCCTCTCCATTCCCGACGCCGTGTCCTGGGTGCTTGAAAACAAGTATTTGCAAGGCACGAAGCCCAGTAGCTCCTACAAGTCCCTTTCCAAGACCGAGTGCCCCGAATGCACGACGGAGCTGGTCTTTCAGGAAGGGTGCTTTGTCTGCCCGTCCTGCGGCTTCACCAAGTGCGGATGATCGGTTCGGATAATGACGCAGGCTAACGGAATAGAGCAGTTTCTGCGGAGCATGATGGCCATTCTGGCCAGCAGGGCGATGAGCGCGGCCGAAAAGCTGCATTGCGGCGGCATGCTCATCCAGAAGAGGATCAAAAGCCGCAACGCCTCGGTCATGCTGTTCGACAATGACAAGCAGGAACTCAAGGTCGTGGCTGCCAGCCGCAAGGAGATAGTGGGGCTGACCCAGCCCCTCTCTCCGGACAGCATCTCCGGGTATGTCTGCACGCACAAGGCCCCGCTCCTGATCAAGGATATTGAAAGCGACCCCCGTTTTTGCTGCCGCAACGGCAACTACAAGACCAAGTCGCTCATTTCCGTGCCCCTGCTCTCCGATCAGGGGCGGGTCATCGGGGTCATCAATGTCTCCGACAAGGAAGGCGAGGTGGCTTTCACCGATTCCGATTTGTCCGCCTTGCTCGAATACGCGGGCTGGATCACTCCTCTGATCGAGAGCCTTGCCATGTTCGAAAGACTCGAGACGGAAAAGGAGCGTTATCAGGAATTGGCGCAGGAACTCGAGATCAAGCAAAAAGAGCTGATCATGGCCTCCACGGAACGCTCCGAACTGGTGCAGATGGTGGTCCACGATTTCAAGAGCCCCCTTTCGGCTGTCATCTCCAACATGGATTTGCTGTCGTATCTTGGGCCCAGTGAATCCCAGAAGCCGATCATCGAGACAGCCTTCAAGGGGGCGAGTAAACTTCTCGAAATGATTGATGAATTTTTGCACATAGCGCGTGTCGATGAGTGTCAGGAGCAGGGAGTCATTCTCCGTCCTGTCTCTTTTCTGCCCCTGGTGCATGAGCAGATCGAAGCTCTCATGCCACTGGCCCGTGAAAAAAACATGACCATTGAAAATCATTGCGAGCTTGATGTTCAGGTTCTGGGCGATCCCGTGCTGCTTGGACATCTGGCTCAGAACCTGATTTCAAACGCCATCAAGTATACGCCCGTCAGTGGCCGGATCAGGGTGGGAATGGACACTTGGGAATCGCGCAGAACGGCGGATCCTACGCATACGGTGCTCAAGTTCTGGGTCGAGGATAATGGCGAGGGGATCGAGGATCGCTACAAGGAATCCATTTTCGACAAGTTCGTGCGTACGGAAAAATCGGTTGAAAGCGGGATAAAAGGGACCGGAATCGGGCTTTTCATCTGTCGCAAGATAGTGAACATGTTCCAAGGCAAGATCTGGGTGGAGGATGTCACTCCGCACGGCAGCAGATTTTGCGTCATTCTTTTCATCCCCGAGGAAAATTGAGATGGACAAAAATATCACCGTGATGGTGGTTGAAGATATCCTGTCTGCCCGGGAGACGGTAGTGAACCTTTTGCGGGCCCTTGGCTTCTCTGTTTTTATTGAGGCGGAGAACGGAGAGGAGGCTCTTGAAAAAATCAAGGATGCAAGTCCCGGCCTGATCATTTCCGACTGGAACATGCCGAAGATGAACGGTCTCAAACTGCTGCGGGCTGTGCGTTCAAGGCCGGAATCTCCCTATATTCCCTTCATTTTTCTGACTTCAAAATCCGAGGTGGAGGATGTGGCTCTGGCCTCGGATGGCGGAGCCTCTGCGTATCTGGTCAAACCGGTGACCATCAAGGCCCTGTCCGAAGCCTTGAACACGGTTTTCGATGGCGGCTTTGAACAGGAATTTGAACTGCTCAAGGTGGAAATCCAGAACTTGTGCGCAGCAAAGGAGCAGGCCAAGGCTTTTGATCTTTTGCGCCGCTTCGGACTCCTCTATCCATCCCAGGCTCAGAGAATACGGCTTGAGCATGTGCGGGTGCTGATGGAATTGTCGGATTTTCCCAAAGCCGAAGAGATATTATGCGAAATTCTGGCCTCGAACCCGCTTTTTGCAAGAGGATGGGAAACCATGGCCAAGATCCAGTCCTGGCAGGGGAAAATGGATCAGGCACTCGCCGCCGTGGACAAGGCCGTCTCCATCAGCCCGAACAACACCGAATATTACATTCTGCGCGGCTCCATCAACCTTCACAAGGAAGACCTGCACGCGGCCCGCAAGAATTTCATGACCGCTCTCAACATTGATCGCAAGAACGATCAGATCAAGCAGGATATCTGGAACGCCTATGTCGATCTGGAGATGGTCGACGAAGTGCAGCGCGATTTCGGATCGTATATTTTCTCATCCCTGACCTGCGACACACTGAACAACATGGCCGTGGCCTATCGGCGCAAGGGCGAACTGGCCCGGGCGGTTGAAATCTACCGTGCGGCGCTGGCCAAGGAACCCGACAATCCCAAAATTCTTTTCAACGCCGCCGTGGCCTATGTGAACAGAAAACAATACGGCAAGGCCAAGTCGCTTTTGGCTCACGCCCTGGGCAATGATCCAGATTTTGAAAAAGCCAAGTCGCTCCTCAAGCAGATCAGCGCTCAAGAGCGCATAAACGACGAAGACGAGAAATCCGGGGACGAAACATGATCAGCATTTCCAAGCTTTCCTACTCCTTTGGCAGGCAGCTGGCATTGAAAGATATCAATTTTTGCATGAAGCCCGGCGAGTTCGTGTTCCTGTGCGGCCCATCCGGTGCCGGGAAGACGACCTTCATGCGCATCCTGCACGGCGCGCTTCCGGTGCAACGTGGCAAGGCCGATGTTGCCGGCTATGATTTGAACACGTTGGCCGAGAGTCGCAAGCATCTGTTGCGCCGCGATGTGAGCGTGGTCTTTCAGGATTTCAAGATCCTGCCCAACCAGACCGTTTTCGCCAACGTGGCCCTGCCACTGAAAGTGCGCGGCATCGGGCAGCATATAATCGAAAAAAGGGTTCGGGCGGTGCTCAGAAGCCTGCATCTCGATCACAAGACCGGAGCGCCCTGCGAGGAACTGTCCGGCGGAGAACAGCAACGGGTGGCTGTGGCCAGGGCCGTTGTGGTCAAGCCCAAGCTTCTCCTTGCCGATGAGCCTACGGGAAATCTCGATCACGAACTGTCCATGCGCATGATGGATATTTTTCAACAATTTCACAAGTTTGGTACTTCGATCATGATAGCGACTCATAACCGTGAAATCATGGAACGCATGGCCGATGCGCGGATCGTGACTCTGGAGGACGGGGTCATGCGCGAAGGTTGCCCCCAGGCCGGAGGCCGGTCATGAACGTGTTTTTTCAGCTCATCGTCCAAGGCGTGCGGGACCTGTTCCGGGCTCCATGGTCCCTGTGCATGACCATCGCGGCCATTACCCTGGTTTCCTTTCTTGGCGGAGCATTTCTCATGCTCGTGCACAATCTCGATCTGCAGATCGGCAACAGGCAGGGCAACGTCCAGTTTCAGGTCTTCTGGAAGGCCGATGTCGGTTCCGATGAATTAAAAGAGATCTGGTCCGGTCTTTCCTCCATGGAAGGCGTGGTCAACGTGCGCACCTTCACCCCGGACCAGGCTCTTGGCGTGCTTGAGCAGTCGTTCCAGAAAAATGTGGATCTGGACTGGATGAAAGGCAGAAGCCCCCTGCCGCCAACGGCTCTGGTCGAGTGCGATCTGCCTAAGGACGACGGGAAGAAATGGGCGGCGGGCATGGTCAAGCGTCTTGAAGCCCTGCCCAAGGTCGAGAATGTGACCTTCAATCCCCTGCAGGTGGACCTGTTGACCTCCTGGGTCGGATTGACCAAGATGGCTTTCTGGCCGGTGACCGGATTTTTGCTTGTTGTCGTGGGTCTTGTCGTCGGCAACACCATCAAGCTCGCTCTTCTGGCTCGGCGCGACGAACTGGAAATCCTGCGCTTTGTGGGCGCAAGCCGGGCGTACATACAGTTCCCGCTGCTCGTTGGCGGAGCATTTCAGGGTCTTTTGGGCGCAGGGCTCGCCCTTGGCCTGCTCAAGCTTTTGCACCACGGCATCGAGGACATGTTCAATGTTCCCCCCCTGTGGATCACCATCTCTTTTCTGCCCCAGATCCACAGCCTGGCCATTCTCGCAATTTTGGCGTCAGTCGGAGTTTTGAGCTCCCTTGTCGCTTTTCGCAATTAATCTATTCGAGGATCCTGTAATGAACCGTAGCGATAAAATGATCAAAGGTTTGGAAAAGGCGCCACATCGCTCCCTGCTTTTCGCCCTCGGCATGACCCGGGAGGAAATGCGGCGGCCACTGATCGGCGTGGTCAATTCGGCCAACGAGATCGTGCCTGGACACATGCATCTCGATATCATCGCCCAAGCGGTCAAGGACGGAGTACGCATGGCCGGAGGAACGCCCATGGAATTCCCGACCATCGGCGTGTGCGACGGACTGGCCATGAATCATGAAGGCATGAAGATGAGCCTGCCCAGCCGTGAACTTATCGCCGATTCCATCGAAATTTCGGCCACGGCCGTGCCTTTTGACGGACTTGTTTTCATTCCAAACTGCGACAAGATCGTGCCCGGCATGCTCATGGCCATGCTGCGTCTCAACATCCCTTCCATCATGATCAGCGGCGGGCCCATGCTTCCGGGCAAGTTCGAGGGAAAAACCATCGACCTCATCACGGTCTTCGAGGGTGTGGGCAAGGTCAAGAGCGGCAGCATGACCGAGGCGGAGCTTGAACGGATGGAAGAATGTGCCTGTCCCGGCTGCGGCTCCTGTGCCGGCATGTTCACTGCCAATTCCATGAACTGCCTGTCCGAGGCACTCGGACTGTCCCTGCCCGGCAACGGAACCATCCCTGCCCCGACCAGCGCCCGCATCCGTCTGGCCAAGGATGCAGGCATGCAGGTCATGCGCCTGGTCGAAAAGAACATTTGCCCCCGTGACATCGTCACGGAAAAGAGCGTGGCCAACGGCGTGACCGTGGACATGGCCCTTGGCTGTTCCACCAATACGGTCCTGCATCTCCCCGCGATTTTCCGCGAAGCCGAGCTCGATCTGACGCTGGACATTTTCGACAACATCAGCCGCAAGACCCCCAATCTTTGCAGGCTCTCTCCCGCCGGGCCGCACCATATCGCGGATCTGCACGAGGCGGGCGGCATCCCGGCCGTCATGAACGAACTGGCGGCGAGCGGTCGCATTGAGCTCGATGTCATGACCGTGACCGGCCGGACCCTGGGTGAGAATCTGGAAGCCCTGAAGCCTGCCATCCTGCGGCCGGAGGTCATCCGCACCGTGGCCGAACCGTACTCTCATGAAGGCGGCATCGCTATCCTGAAAGGCAACCTGGCCCTGGACGGCGCGGTGGTGAAACAGTCCGCCGTGGCGCCCGAAATGATGCAGCGCACGGGCGTTGCCCGGGTTTTCGAAGGCGAGGAAGACGCCGTGAGCGCGATCATGGGCAACAGGATAAAAGCCGGCGATGTGGTCGTCATCCGCAACGAAGGGCCGGTGGGCGGCCCCGGCATGCGCGAGATGCTGACTCCGACATCGGCCATCTCCGGCCTTGGTCTTGGCGGCGAAGTGGCGCTGCTGACGGATGGCCGTTTCAGCGGCGGAACCCGTGGCGCGGCCATCGGTCACATCAGCCCCGAAGCGGCCGAAGGCGGGATCATCGGTCTGGTGCAGGAAGGGGACCGGATCAAGATAGACATCCCCGCCCGCAGCCTGGAGCTTCTCGTCGATGAGGCCGAGCTCGAAAAGCGCCGTCAAAACTTCAAACCTTTTGCCAAGGAAATCCGTTCCTCCATTTTGCGCCGCTACAGCCGCATGGCTTCATCCGCGGCCAAGGGAGCGGTGACCAAGATCTGATGCGCTGGAACCGGGAAAGCGCGGTCCGCTACGACAAATGGGCCGGAAGCGTGCGGGGAAACTTTGCCCTGCAGCAGGAAAAAAAACTGCTGCAGGGCGTTATCGCGCCCTGGCCCAGACGCAAGCAGAAGCTTTTGGACATAGGCTGCGGAACGGGAATGTTTCTGGAGTTTTTCTGGTCCTGCGGATTTGACCTGACGGGCATGGACAAGAGTCCGGACATGCTGGCCCGGGCCCGGGAGAAGATGGGACATCGCGTCGATCTGCATCTTGGCAGCGCCGAGCACCTGCCCTTCGAGGACCGCGAGTTTGATTACGCTTCGCTCATGACCGTGTTCGAGTTCCTGGAAGATCCGGCCCTGGCCCTGCGCGAGGCGGCTCGTGTGGCGCGCAAGGGGATCCTGATCTGTTTTTTGAACCGGATGTCCCTCTACGGGCTGTCCGTAAGGCTGGAAAAAAGAAAATCTCCGCTAGGCGAAGCGCGCTGGTTCACCTGGCCCGAAATGCGCGGGCTGATCCAGAATAATCTTTCTCCGGGCGGCATCGAAGCCAGATCCATTCTATTGGGTCCGCCCTGCACCTGGAATCCTGCTCCAATTATCCGCTACCTGAACAGCACCCCGGCCTTTCCATGGATGGGAGCCTTTACGGCGGTGCGCGTCGACCTGACCGCCCCCCGGGCCCAGACTCCCCTCATGGCCTGGAATACCGAACCCACCACGTAGATATCTACCCCTTTCCGTGCACGAGATTGCATATGTCTTCCAGGGCCTTGGCTGGGTTTTCCTGCTGGAAGACGTTGCGTCCGATGCACATCCCGGCGACGCCGGCGTCCAGGGTTTCGCGCACCGAGCGCAGAAAGGACTTGAAGTCGACGTTGCGTGGCCCGCCACTCATGACGACGGGCACGGGGCAAGCCGCAATGGCCCGGGCGAAGCTCTGGTTGTTTCCGCAATAGGGCACCTTGACCACGTCCGCGCCAAGCTCCGCACCGATGCGGATGCTGTGCGCGACAAGGGAAGGGTCGCTCTCGTTCACGATCTGTCCGCCCCGGGCGTAGATCATGGCCAGAAGCGGCAGGCCCAGTTGATGCGCTTCTTCCACGCAGGCGCCCAGATCCGAGAGCATGCGGTCTTCAAGATCGTTGCCGATATTGATGTGCATGGAGACCATGTCCGCGCCAAGCCGCAACGCCTCCTGCACGGAACAGACCAGGGCCTTGTTGTAGGAGGGCAGGCCGTGCCGGGTTCCGGCGGAGAGATGCACAATGAGGGACTGGTCCAGACGGATCTCCCCGGCGTGGGCCATGACCATGCCCTTGTGCAGGATCACGCCCTGGGTGGGCAGATGCCGTACTCCGCGGAGCAGGCTCCCCAGATCTTCCAAACCGGGGATGTTTCCTTCGGAAAGTCCATGATCCAGCGGCAGGATGATGGTTCGTTTGGATCCCGGATGAAAAAGGCGGGCCGCCTTGCGCAGGTATCCGATCATGATGCTCTCCTGTTTGTGTTATCGATCCGACCACAGGCAACGATTGCCCTTGATCGTCAAAAAACCCAAGGGAAGTCCCTTGAAATAGAACGCGAGGCGTTTTCCCGGCCCGGACCATGACAGGCTCTGGCCGGACAGAAGTTCGCGAATTGTGGACACCTGCTCGAGTACTAGGCTTTTTTCGTCCGGTTTTGGTGGAACGAACATGCGCAGCGTGGCATCGGCCAGGATCGAATCCCCCGCGCTCTTGCCCACGGCAAAACCTTGCCAGCGGAGCTCTGCCGGAAGTCCGGCCGCCTGTTTCATGAGCAGGTAGATGCGGCCGCCCACGCGCAGAAAACAGTGCTCCGGGAGCCAGTTTGTGTCCAGTCCGGTGCGGGTCGAAAATTCCTGGCGCGTGACGAGTTCGCCGGGCAATTCCGCCTTGGGTGTGCGGGCGATCCTGACCGCTTCCCCCGGTTTTTTGAGGGCGGCCAGGAAAAATCCCTGTGCGAGGCTGCCTTCGCCGTCCACGAGCAGGCACCCCGGCAGGGAAGGGGCGAACCTGAATCCGGGAAATTCCGTCAGAGCTTTTGGTACAAGACCCAGGTGTTCCATGGCGAAACGGACCTGGTCCTCGTTTTCGCGCACATTTGTGGTGCAGGTCGAATAAAGGAGTCGTCCTCCCGGGGCAAGAATCCCGGCGGCCTTGGTCAAAAGTTCCCGCTGCAGGGCTTCAAGCGGAGCTGTTTTCTCCCCCGCCCACATCTGGGCGGCCTTGGGGTTTTTGTCCACCGTGCCCCAGCCGCTGCAGGGCGCGTCGAGCAGGATGCGCGGCCAGGAGTCGTCATGAAGGGGCAGGGACTGGCCTTCATATTTGCAGGTTGCCACGTTGTAGCAGCCAAGATGGCGCATGTTCACACGCAGGGTGGCCAGACGGTCCGGACTAGGCTCGTTGGCGAGCACCAGCCCCGTGGGTCCGACCAGACTGGAGAGGATGCCGGTCTTGCTGCCGGGACTGGCACAGAAGTCGAGCACCCGGTCGCCGGGTTCGGGAGCAAGGGCCAGGGGCGGCAGCATGGAGGACTTGTCCTGAATGTAGATGTAGCCGAACCTGGCCGCGATGCTTCGGCCAAGAGGCATGGGCTCGGCGGTGAGGGTCCGCGCCAGGGCGAAGCAGGGTTGCGGCTCGAAGCGAAAACCTTCGGCATGGAGCAGTGCTTCCACATCCTGGACCTGGTCCATTGCGCACACCAGCCTGAAAGAGCGAGTGGTATTTTTCATAGGGGGGTGGTTAAGGGCTTGTTTGACAAGAGCCCCTGTAGCCATCAAGAAAGGGCCTGTCAAAGCGGAGGGGCCATGCAGTCGGAAAGGACGTCGGTTCAGGTGGTGGAAGTCGGGCGCGAGGAAAATGGCCGCAAGCTCATATCCTTTCTGGAGGCACGGCTGGGAAGCCTTCCTGCGAGCCTGCTCATGCGTCTGGTGCGCACGGGGCAGGTACGTATCGACGGCCGCCGATGCAAGCCCTTCGACCGCGTGCTGACGGGACAGAAGGTGCGCATCCCTCCGGTCGATGTGCAGCGCAAGTCAGAGACAGACCTTGCTCTGCCCGGAATTGACGTCGTGTTCGAAAACGACGAGATGCTCCTTGTAAGCAAGCCCGCAGGGCTTCCGGTGCACGGGGGGACGGGCTGGAGCGATTCCGTGCATGACCGCCTGAAGTCACGCCATCAGGAGGGCTTTGTGCCGGTCCCGGTGCACCGTCTGGACCGCGACACGTCCGGGCTTCTGCTCTGCGCCAAGACCCATGATTTTCTGCGCTTCATGCACGCTTCATGGCCCTCGCTGACCAAGGCCTACCTGTGCTGGGTGGAAGGGGCATGGGAATCGGGCGGATGGCGGACCATTGTCTCGGAGCTGGCCAAGGCCGAGACTGGGCGCGGGGAACAGGTGATCTCCGGACAGGGCAAACGGGCCGTCTCCCACGTGCATCCATTGCTCAAGGACGGGCAGAAGAGCTTGCTGCTGGTCGTTCTCGGTACTGGCCGCACCCATCAGATCCGGGTCCATCTGGCCGACCTCGGACACGCCATTGTCGGCGACCCCCGTTACGGCCGGGGCGGCGGGCTTTTGTTGCATGCAGCCGCTCTTTCCTGGCCCGGACACGCGTTTTTCGTCCTGCCGCCCTGGCAGGGAGAGTTTGAGATTAAGCGCATTTGTGCGCAGGACATACGGGATATTCTCGCAACCGCTCCCGCCAAGGAGGGGGCCATATGACGAATCGCCAAGAATCCGCACTGTATTGGGCCTTAAGTCTTCTTTTGATTGCGGCCGCGACCCTGGCCAGATACTGGTTCGTGGCTTCCGGCCAGCTGAACCTCGCCCCGGACGAGGCCCAGTACTGGGATTGGAGCCGCAGTCTGCAGTGGTCCTATTACTCCAAGGGGCCGCTCATCGCGTTCATCAATTACGTTGGCACCGCCTTTCGGGGCGCGACGGAACTTGGCGTGCGCTCCGGCGCCATGATCGGGGCGCTGGTCATGCAGGTGGCCGTGCTGGGCTGGATCGGCATCCATCTCAAACGCATCCGCACCGCATTCTGGACGCTTTTCGTACTCAATACGACCATGCTCTTCATGGCCGGAGGTCTGCTCATGACCACGGACAATCCGCTCCTGGTCTTCTGGCTTCTGGGCATGATCTGTTTTGGCCTGGCCGTGGACAAGGGACATCTCGCGGCGTTCATCATGCTCGGGCTGTGCCTGTCGCTCGGGATTACGGCCAAATACACCATGGTGCTCTTCATTCCCCTGGCCCTTGTGGCCGCGTTCTGGATAGGGCGCAAACAGGACATGCCCGCCCTTTTTTGGCCACGGCTTCTTAAAACACTCGGAATCGGCGGTCTGGTCGGCATGCTGCCCATCCTGATCTGGAACGCCACCAACGGCTGGGTCGGGATCAAGCACGTCCTCTATCGCGGGGCCATGGCCGGGGACAAGGCTAAGGTCTTTTTCGAGCTGAAGAACTTTCCCGAATATCTGGGCAGTCAGCTGGGCGTGGTCACCCCGTGGTGGTTCGTTTTCCTGTTCATCGGGGCCTGGCTTGTCGCGGTTCAGCTCATGAAGAGCGACAAGGAGCCCGTGTTCCCCTGGCTGTCCCGGCCCATGGGCATCATCCTGACCGTCTACTTCTGGCCCGTGTGGCTCTTTTTCCTGTTCTGGAGCCTGCACACCAAGGTCGAAGCCAACTGGTCGGCCACGGCCTATCCCGCCGGCATCATGCTCGCGGCCCTGGCCGTGGAGCGGTTCGTGCACCGCGATCCGCGTCCCAGATGGCGCTTCGCCTGGCCCGCTCTTGGCGCTGTGGTTTTCATTCTGCTGCACCTGCAGGGGTTCATTCCCTTCGACAGCCCCAAGAATCCGGTGCACCGGCTCATGGGCTGGCAGGATCTGGGCGTGCAGGTGGCGCAGGCCAGGGACGAGCTTGGCCCGGAGGAAAACGTCTTTGTCTTTGGGGACGAATACGGGGTCACTGCGGAGCTGTCCTTTTACGTTCCGGGCCAAAAACGGGCATTTTGCCTGGCCGGAGGACGCAAGATGAACCAGTATGACCTGTGGCCCGGCCCGGACAGCGGGATGCAGAACGCGGTCTTTGTCTGCAAGGGCCAGGAGGACAAGGTTTCGGACAGGGTGCTGGAATTGTTCGAGAGTGTGGATGAACCAAGGGTGATCACAAGCACCCACGGGAAACGCACCGGCCAGACGTTCACCATCTTTCTGTGCCGGGGCTACAAAGGCGTTTGGCCGGAGCAGGAGGGACGTACTTTTTGACGTTACGGGGAATACATCCCCACCGCGTTTTCTTTCATCGTGATTTTAAAGCAGCCCTGCACGCAGAATGTCTCGATCAGCACATCGATGGTTCGCATTCTGCGTACGGGGCTTTTTCATATCTTCAGATCCTTCTCGCTTCTCGCCACGCCTCGAACTCGGAAAGCCGAAGCCGGTATCTGGCCAGAGTTCCGGGGTGAAGGCGTTTTAACTCGTCCTGAACCATCTCGACAAAGGCCTCCCGGTCTTGGGCCTCGACCTGATCATCCGCAAATCGTTCCATGGCCTCCAGCACATCCTGTCTCCTTGTGCGCACGATATCGACGACGATTTCCCGCAACTGCTGCCTGTAGCGCAGGCGCAGCGGATCCGGCTCGGCCAGGCTCTTGCGTACCGCCACGTACTCCCTTGCCGAGCGATCGTAGGCCCAGACAAAGAGATCCCGCAGCAGTTCGATGCGGTTCATTTCATAAACACCAAGGATCGCATCGATGTATGTGCGATCCGGAACGTCGATGAATGTCAGCGGCGAGAGGTTGTTTTTGAGCAGTGGAATATTGGCCCCGATCCGTGAGACGCGCTTGTTCACATCCTCGAATGGCTGGAGGTAAGGGAGTTGGACCAGCACGAAAAACGCCTGTTCGAAAGGATCAGTAATGGCCGCCGCCTTCTGAAGGATGCCATGAAAACATTCCTCGATGACCTGCGGCATGGCCAGGGGGATGAAGACCGAGCCGCTGATCTCCACCGGCCTGAAGCGCAGGCGCCCGGATGCATCCGGGTCAGGCATCAGGTTTTCCGAGAGCAGGCCGTGCAGGCCGAGGAATGTATGCGCGTCAAAGCCCACGGAATCGGCGTCGTCGAGCAGCAGTTCGATGGCCGCCTTGTGGTTGAGGATCATCTGGGCGTCCTGGGCTCCCTTGCCCTCTGCATGACGCCCGAATTCGATCAACTTCTGCGTATCAAGCCGGGAGTAGGTGTTGCCCTCCAGACGGCTCGAGGCCCAGGACAAGTCAATCAGGAGTCGGTTCAAGACGGCCCGGCCATGCGTGCCCGCCGGTCGGCCGAACGCTTCCGTCTCGCCAATGCTCCGCAGATGCCTTCTGGTCGCCTCGCTCAGATACCAGGTCTGGCTTGGAACGTAGTCGTCAAGAAAATTTCGGTCATAACCAATGGGGGTTCGGCCTGTGCGTGGCCGCCTTACGTAGGCGCAAATCTCTCTGCCTTGCTCTGAGAGGGGAATGCCGTCAGGGGCGTCAAACGGTGACGACGGCTCCGACAGCAGCACTGGTGCGGGGCCAAGAGAAGTGTCCAGTTGATACACGGTGGCTCTTGCGCGACCGGAAACAGTCACGACTCCGGCCGCCGCGAGCTCGGCCAGCCAGCGTTGCACCGTGCGTTGATGCGGCGGATTATGCAAAAGCGCGCTGATGGCGGTGCTGGTCAGTCCGTCAGGGTATTGGCGTAGAAGCTGCCGGATTTCTTTGTGTCTTGGGGGTTTACTCTGCATGCGCGAACCTTGTTGTGACAAATGATGACGAATCACGACACTTGATATGTCAGGATTTGTCGCGATTTACAAGGTCTGCCGTGATAAATGTCGCGATTCGTGTCGCGATTTGCACTCGTTCAGAACTTCACGTCGTGAGCGTGCAGGTAGTCCTGGGTGGCCTCGAAGGCGGCCTCGGTGTGCGGTTCGAAGGTGGCCGAGGCCTCCCGCCCGGCCAGGCCGGTCCAGAGCTGGTCCCAGGGGATCGTGCCCTCTCCGAGTCCAAGATGGGCGTCGGATTCCCCATCGTTGTCGTGCAGATGCAGGTGCAGGCGAAAAGGGGACAGCGCCTCGATCCATTCCATCAGGTTACCGCACCTGCTTCCCTCGGCGAAACAGTGCCAGTGCCCCACGTCCAGGCAGGCTCCGGCCTTGCCTGCAAGCCCCCGCAGCACGCGTACATGATGATCCGGGCTCAGTTCAAACACGTTTTCAAGGTAGAGCGGCACGCTCCCGGCCCGATCCAGCACCATCTCCCAGGTATGCAGGGAGTTTTCAAGCCATGCCTCTTCAAAAAGGGAATAGATGACGGGCTGATAGTCCAGGTGGGCGATGAAGTGGGCCGGGTCATAGATCCCGGCCGTATCCACGGCCTGCAGCAGTCGGTCTTGGCTTGCTTTGCGGATCATTGGGTCCAGGCTTCCCGGACGCAGGTCGAAAAAGGGCAGGTGCACGGCGCAGGTCAGCCCGGCGTCGTGAAAAATGCGGGCGGTCTTTTTGTGCCAATCGGCCGAAAACGTATCGAGGCTCAGGGCGTCAAGGCCGAGTTCGGGGCATAACCCACGGGTCAAGAAGAGGTCCATAAAATGGGGGTGCTCTTCGATGTAGCGCAGGGGCAGGTTGGTGAAGGTCATGGCTGCTTCGCCGTCTCGTCGCTTGCAATGAGCCAGGAGTCAAAGGCTCCGGGCAGAAAGAGGATGGTCCGGGCATGGCCGTCCGTCTGGAGTCTGGCCTCAACTCCCTCTTTGGTGACACGCACCACGGGTTCGGCGCTGTAGGGATTTTCCTTTTTGGCCGCCAGGTCGCGATCGAGTGAGGCGGCGATGGCTTCGCGGCCCTGGGCACCATTGCGGCTGCCGGTCCGGTCGTAGGCCCGCAGCAGGGTTTTGAGATCACCCTTGTCCCAGGCCTCTGCGCATTCGCGCAGGCGCTCGCGAATCTCCTTGCCGGCCAGCTGGGTGTAATTCACGCTGCCGCCCAGGTTCTGCGGAATCCATTCCTCGCCCACGATTTTCCACAACTCCACCTGGCGCATCCAGTACAGCCTGCGCCAGCCCTGTTCCCCGTGGGGAAAGGTGCGCTGGGCAAAGACCGAGACCATGTAGTCCGGTCCCTGCAGGACCTGCAGATTCTCCATGCGGATGTCGACCCACTGGGCGGTGGCGAATTCCTGCAGGGTTTTCTGCCGGAAGCGGGCAAAGCTCATATTTGATGATTTTTCAAAACGCAGGGGATCGTAGATCTCGAAAAAAGCATTCTCGCGCCGTTCCCGGGCCTTGATCCATCCCCAGGTGCCGAGAACGATTTCCGGCGGCGGGTCGGCCTTGCCCGACAGGCTCACCGATTCGGCGATGACGACCGGAGTGGCGTGGATGCGCACGTGCCGGTCCAGAGTGTCCACGTCGTAGTTCTCCAGAACCACGCAGCCAAGGGTCTGGCGCGGCCCGAAGCTGCGTCCCCGGCCGTGGATCATGATCCCGTTCCCGGTCTTGCCCTGGATGCGGTCCACAGGGTTGGGATAATTGAGGGGAAAGGCCGTGTTGCCGAAGCTGTCGAAGTCGAACCCGCCCGTGGCCTTGCCCTCCAGAAAATAGACGCCTTCGGGTGTCTTGCGGTCGCCCTCCAGGAGCTTGCCGCCGCCACGCATGCCTGTCGTGCAGGACATATCCCTCATTTTTTTGAGTTCCCCATCCTTGTTGCGGACCACAAAGGCGCGTTGCCGGCCCATGTCCACGGCCATGAATGCCGCAGGGGTGTTTGGATGTGCGGAAAAGGATGGACTCCAGCCCTGGGAACGGGCCGGAGCGGCGAAGAAGAAGGACAGGAACGCCGCGAGCAGGATGAAGGTGCGGGAACCCATGTTTTATGGGGGGAGGCCGGAGCCTCCCTAGCTTTTCGCGGTTTCGAGCAGTTCTTTACGGGTGAAGATGGTCTGCAGTTCGAATCCGGCTTTTTCCAGATTCTCCCGGCCGCCCTGCTCCCGGTCGAGCACGCCCATGATGCCGACGATGTTCAGGCCCTGGTCGCGCACGCGTTCAACCGCCGTGAGCAGCGTGCCGCCGGTGGTGATGACGTCTTCGAGCAGGCACACGTTCTGGCCCGGTTCGAAGTTTTTGAGCCCTTCAAGGTACTGGTTGGTGCCGTGCCCCTTGGACTGCTTGCGGATGATGAATCCGGGCAGGGGGTAGCCTTCCAGGTGGGAAACCACGGTCACGCTCGATACCAGTGGGTCGGCGCCCAGCGTCATTCCGCCAACGCCCTTGACCCCGCCCTTGGCGCGGATCATGTCCAGAAAAAGCTTACCGATGAGCCATGCGCCTTCGGGGTGCAGGGCCGTGTGCTTGCAATCGAAATAATAGTCGCTCTTCTTGCCCGAGGTCAGGGTGAAGTCGCCCTCGAGATAGGACTTCTCGATGAGCAGCCTGGCCAGGCGTCTCTTCAGATCAATCATTTTTCTTCCCCTGGGAGAAAACGCGGTTGAACACGGTTTGTTCGTGCCGCAGATAATAGTTCAGATCAAAGGCCTGGTCCAGGCGGGCGGCGTCGAGATGGGCGGTGATGCCCGAGTTGTCGCGCACGGCGGCCTCGAACGAGGTCCGGTCCCGCCAGCAGTCCATGGCCACGGCCTGGACCATGACATACGCCTCCTGACGCGGGAGACCCGCTTCCACCAGGGCGATGAGCACGCGCTGCGAGAAGAAGAGGCCATAGGAGCCCATCAGGTTGCGTTCCATGTTTTCGGGGATGATGCGCAGGTTCGCGAGCAGCCCATTCAAACGGTTCAGCATGTAGTTAACCATGATGGTCGAGTCGGGCATGATGACGCGCTCCACCGACGAATGGCTGATGTCGCGCTCGTGCCACAGAGCCATGTTTTCCATGGCGGCCACGGCGTTGGTGCGAACCAGGCGGGAGAGTCCGGTCAGGTTCTCGGCCGAGATGGGGTTCTTCTTGTGCGGCATGGCCGACGATCCCTTCTGCCCCTTGCCGAAACCTTCCTCCACTTCGAGCACTTCGGTGCGCTGCAGGTGCCGAAGTTCCACACAGATGCGCTCGATGCCGCCGGCGATGAGCGCCAGGGCGGTGAAATACTGGGCGTAGCGGTCGCGCTGGATGACCTGGGTGGAGATGGGGTCGACCTCAAGACCGAGGATGGTCAGAGCGCGCTCCTCGAGCTCGGGTTCGAGCTGGGCGTAGGTGCCAACGGCCCCGGAAATCTTGCCGAAGCGGATGTTCTCCAGGGCATCGACCCAGCGCTGTCTGTGACGCTGGAACTCGGCGTGAAAGACGGCCATCTTCAGACCAAAGCTGGTCGGCTCGGCGTGGATGCCGTGGGTGCGCCCCATGCACAGCCTGCCCTGGTAGGTCCTGGCCATCGTCTCAAGGGTACCCAGCAGCCTGTCCAGATCGGCCAGGATGATCCGGCCTGCCCTGGTCAGCAGCACGGCGTTGGCCGTGTCGACAATGTCCGAGGACGTGCAGCCGAGATGGATATATCTTGCCGAGGGGCCGACCTTTTCTTCCACGGCGGTCAGGAAGGCGATGACATCGTGTTTGGTGGTCTCTTCGAGTTCGAGAATTCGGTCCAGTTCGAAATCGGCCTTTTCTCTTATGGCCTGCATGTCCGAGCCCGGAATGACGCCCATGGCGTGCCAGCCTTCGCAGATGGCCAGCTCTACTTCAAGCCAGACCCGGAATTTTTGTTCCAGGGTCCAAATGTCGCCCATTTCCTTGCGGGTATAACGATCAATCATGGTGGTGTGGGTGGGTTGATGTTTGGAGTTGCGGGGCTATTCTTCGCAACAGAAAATGAAAAAGGCAGCCGGAGCTGCCTCATGTCAGGACGCCGAAGAGGTTGTGTCCGGGGCCGGTGTGGACGAGGTGTCCTTCTTTTTGCCGTTGCCGCCGGATTCCTTGCTGTAGCCGGACGCGTACCAGCCGCCTCCTTTCAATACGAAGGAAGTGTTGGAGATAAGCCTCTGGGACGTGCCCCCGCAGACCGGACAGATTTTTTCCCTGTCCTTGAAATCCTTCTGCCACTCTTCGAAGATCTGACGGCAGTCTTCACAGCAGTATTCGTAAATGGGCATGGTTACCTCCCTAAAACAGGGCCTACTTCTTGGCTGCGGCCTTGGCTTCCTTGATACGTTCCTTGATGCGCTCGGCACGACGTTTGCGACGACGATCAATCTCTTTTTTGCGTTCGATTTTTTTCTGAGCCATTATGTGTTCCTCCAATGGGATAAAAATTTTAGCGGATTCAAAGAAAGGGCACATATAATAGCGCCATCCCCTTTGTCCAGTCTCAATGTGCGTCAAAAGGCATGTCTTATACGGGCTGGAGCGCATATTCCCGCGATCCGATCCCGAGGCTTGCCGCATACTCCAGCAGATGGACGCCGCGTACGTGGCCGTGGATGGCCTCGAATTTGTCCTGTCCGGGCATTATGCCCTCGGGAAGGGCGCTTGGGTGCAGGGGTTGGGCCCGGTTGACCAGATCCAGGCAGGCCTGGTCGAGTGCCACCGGGTCCCAGGAGGCCACAAGTCCCAGATCGGGACAGATGGGCGCATCGGAGAAGCCCGTGCAATCGCAGCCGGGGCTGACCTGCTGAATGAAGTTCATGTGGAAGGTCCGCCTTGACCTCGTCAAAAGCGCTGCCGCCGCATATTCGGCCATGCGCTCAAGAAATGTGTTCACATCCACCCGCCAGTCAACTTCCAGTCCTCCTGAGCGGCAGACCAGGAAGCAGGCCGCGCAGCCCGCGCACCTGTCGCGGTCGATCCGAATCTTGCCGTTCAGGTCAAGGGTTAGGGCGCCGTGGCTGCAAACTTCCACGCAGTGCCCGCAGGCGGTGCAGTGCTCGGGATGTATGGCGGGCCCAAGGCCGCAGTGCTGCTGCATTTTGCCCTTGCGCGTGGCGCAGCCCATGCCGACGTTCTTGATGGCTCCGCCGAATCCGGCCAGATCGTGGCCCTTGAAGTGGCTGACCGTGACCATCATGTCCGCATCGACGATGTCCCCGGCCAGATAGGCGACTTCGAAATGCCTGCCGGGACAGGGAATGGCCCGTTCGTTGCCGCTTTTGAGTCCGTCGGCGATGATGACCGGTGCGCCCAGGACATTGGGGTCGTAGCCGTGGGCGGCGGCCTGCAGCCCGTGAGAAACGGACTCGCCGCGCTGGCCCACATAGAGCGTGTTGGTGTCGGTCAGGAACGGCTTGGCCCCGCATTTGCGAACAAAGGCCAGGATGGGCGCGAGCTGCAGGGGCCGCACATGACCCGTGCCTCCGCCTTCGCCGAAATGCAGCTTGATCGCGGCCAGATCGCCCGAACGAAGCTCCGCGCCAAGACCCGCCAGTTTGAGCAGGCGCTTGACCTTGGCCTCAAAAGGCGCCTTGCGCGAGGCGCGCAGGTTCCAGAAATATACGGGCGCGGCCATGGCTCACCTCGCGGGGATGGGTTCCTGGGCTTCGGTCAGCAGGAATTTGCCTTCCTGAATCCAGCGCTTGAGTTCCTCGGCCACTTCCAGGGACAAGGTGTAGCTGGTCAGGGGCGTGGTGGGCACGTCCTTGCCGTCCACCTGGATGACTCCCTTCTTCAGGTCGGCGAAGCTGGCGTGTCCGTATTTGGACGGGTAGCCGTTGGGATAGTCCTCGCCGTAATCCACAATGGGCACGAGGATGTCCTCGTCGGCCACGCCGGTGAACCAGGCCATCTCCTCGTTCAGGATGGGAATCGGGATGCCAAGGCCCACGGCCAGGGAGCAGCCGTAGCCGACTATGCTCACTCCACGCAGATAGCGGGCGGTCATGCCTTTGAGGTCGCCCTTGACCATGAGGGTCCCGGAGGCGCTCATGGGCACGCCGCGCTCGTTGCGCTGTGGGTCGGGGACATGCTGGGTGCCTTCGCCGATGACGTAGCCTACGCCTCCGCCGAGGAAGATCCGGGTACCCAGACCAATGGTCTTAAAATACGGGTCGTTCAGTAATGGGCTCAGCTCGCCGGCCGTGGCATAGTTGGCGTTGCCGATCTTCGACTTGAGCGGGCCCATGTAGGTGTATTTGAGCTTGTCCGTGCGGTTTATGGCGCAGTTGTAATTCTGGTAGCAGTTGCGCGGATTGAAGAGGATGGCGTTGCGCAGCTCGGCCAGGGAGACGTTCTTCTCGATGGCCTTGCGCGGGTAGCAGTCCGTTCCGTAGGCCTCGGCCTTCAGATGCACGCGTTTGCCGTTGACCAGATCCTCGATGACGTGACCGCCGCCGTATTTGAACTGGCCGGGGTAGACCTTGTTCAGGGGATCTTCTTCCGTCGGCTCGGTGACGCCAAGATAGGAGTCCACCGCGGCAAGACCGGCATAGCAGGGCACGCCATTGAGCCAGACCTTGGAGGTTTTGATGGTCGGAGGCTGCTGGCCGATATTGAAGAGCAGGCCGGAGGAGCACATGGGCGAGAAAGTGCCGGTGGTGACGACATCGACTTGTCTGGCGGCCTTGACCTTGCCTTCCTTGCGAACTAAACTGGTCATTTCGCTGGCGTTGAGGACGACCGCTTTACCCTGTCGGATTTTTTCATTGATTTCGGCGATGGTTCTGTGGACTTCAAATGGTGCGCTCATGCATGTCCTCCAAAATATTTTATCGGGCCGCGGGCGGTCCGCAAGGGATGACTATGTCTGATTTGTACGCCGGAGTAAACCAGCCCAGGGCCGTGGGCCACGCGGGGAGCAAGTGAGCAGCGCGCGGGTGGACGTGGCGCTGGCGCAGGCCTTTGCCCCGGAAGAGCTGGACAAATGGCGTTCATCCCTGGGTTTGAGCGTGGAAGGCACGGTGCTCACGGTGCGCTTTCCGCACAGATATTTTGCCGACTGGTTTGAAAATCACGCGCGCGCCCGTTTCGAGCAGGCCCTGGCCGGTAGCGGGCTGACCATCGTCTATGAATGCCGGGACCGAAGCCGCTCCCGCATCGTACGCGAGCCCCGGCCTGCAGGTCAGGCCCTGCCCTTTGGGTCCGAGTTCATTTTCGACAACTTCCTGGTCAACAACAAGAACTACTTCCCCCTGGCCTCGGCCCAGGAAGTGGCCCAGAGCCGGGAAGCTCCGTACAACCCGTTCGTGCTCTGCGGGGAAAGCGGATCGGGCAAGTCCTTCCTGCTGCGGGCCATCGCCAACGCCAGGAGCGAGCATGGCGCAGACGGGACCTATGTGGGCGGCATCGAGGATCTGCACGAGCTGTATTCGTCCCGGTCCGACGCGCGGAAATTTCTGACGTCCATGCAGCTTCTGGCGGTGGACGACCTGCAGGAGATCGCCCGCTACAGGTATCTGCAGGGCGAACTTCTGGCGCTCTTCGATCACTTCCATCTGCAGCGCAAACAGATGGTTTTCGCCTGCACGGGCAAGGTCGGCGGGTACACGTTTCTGGCGCCCAAGCTCAAGTCGCGTCTCGAGTGGGGCCTTAGCGTCATGCTCAAGGCTCCGGACCTGGACATCCGCACCCAATATGCCCAGTCCCGTTGCCGGGAGCGCCGGCTGGATCTTTCCAAGGACAGAATCCTGCTTCTCGCCCAGCGTTTTGCCGACCTGCGCAATCTGGAAGGATGCCTTTTGAAATTGTGGGCCTACCGGGAATTGGTCCACGACCACATTTCCGATGAAGAGTTTGACAATATTCTCAATTATCTGGACGATCGCGCGGTGACGAGCCTGAGCGTCGAACAGATTCTGGACGAGGTTTGCGCCAGACTCAACCTGAAGCCTGAGGACATCCTGTCTTCCGGCCGCAGGCATGACCTTGTTTTTGCCCGGCAGGTGGCCATGTACCTGTGTCGCAAGCATCTGGGACTGTCGTTTCCGGAGCTTGGCCGGGCCTTTGGCGGAAGGGACCACTCGACGGTGCTCTACAGCTGCCGAAAAGTCGAACAATTGCAGAGAGATGATAAAAGCATAAAAAACATGTTACATGAACTGAGCGATAAATGCCTGGCCATGAACGAAACAACCCTTGCCTAGTCAGGAGAAGGAGTCGGCGATGTTTTTGAAAGTGCGTAAGGAAGAGGTCATTGACGGACTGCTCAAGGCCGCCAACATCATCCCGTCCAAAACCGGCGCGGCCTATCTGCGCACGGTCTGGCTCAAGGCCGAAAATGACACCATTTCGATCCTGGCCACGGATTCGAGCATCGAGTTCGTGGGGGTCTATCCGGCCGTGATCAGCGATGGCGGCCTGGTCGGCGTGCAGGGCAAGAAGTTCTGCGAACTGATGCGCCGCCTCCCTCCGGGCGAGATCACGCTCAAGCTCGATCCAAGCGCCAAGCATCTGCTCATCGAACAGGGTCGGCGCAAGTACAAGCTTCCTGCCAACGAATCCTCCTGGTTCCAGGACTTCAACCCGTTCCCGGCGGATAACGCCGTGCTCTGGTCCGGGGATCTCTTCAAGGAGATCATCGATCGCATCGCTTTTTGCATTGCCGATGACGAAGACCTGACCAGCATGAACTGCATCAAGTTCGCGCCCGTGGAGAATGACGATGTGGAGATTTGCGGCTTGAACGGCCACCAGTTCGGACTGCTCCGCTTCTCAAATCCCGATATCCGCGCTGTGCTCGGGCAGGACGGGTTTCTGGTCTCCAAGAAGTATCTGCTCGAGATCCGCAAATGGCTGACCAACGACGAGATCGAGATCAGCCTTTCGGACAAGCGCCTCTTCCTGCGCACCGAGAACCGCAAGGAATCGTTCAGTCTTCCGCTCAAGGCCTACGTTTTTGCCGACTACCGCAACTTCATCAACCAGTACAAGGATCGCTTCGCCTCCAACCTGGTGGTGGACCGGCACGAGCTGACCGACGCCCTGGACCGCATCTTCGTCTTCAACACCGAAGCCAACAAGGCCACGTTCTTCGACTTCGGTCCCGAGGAACTGTCCCTCTACTGTCAGGGCCAGGACATCGGCGAGGGCACGGAGCTGATCAGCTGCCAGTATGCAGGCGAACTGTCCAAGATCGCCCTGCCGACCAAGGTCATCCTCGAGATCCTGGGGCACTTCGTGTCCGACTCCCTGACCTTTTCCTTCGTGGGCCCGTCCGAACCCTGCCGCATCACCGGCAAGGACGACCCCAACTACATGATCATCACCATGCCCGTGGAGATCACCGAAGACACCTATTACAGCGAGGAAGAGCTGTAGAAGTTCCGCGAAAGCGGAGCCTGCACTCTTTGCATGAAACAAGAACATCCTATGACAAAAGCATCAACATATACCGCAGACAATATCACCGTCCTTGAAGGTTTGTCCGCCGTCCGCATGCGCCCGGCCATGTACATCGGCTCGACCAACACCAACGGCCTGCATCACCTCGTCTACGAAGTCATCGACAACTCCATCGACGAGGCCATGGCCGGCTATTGCGACCATATCAAGGTCGTCGTGCACATGGACAACTCGGTCAGCATCGTGGACAACGGCCGCGGCATTCCCGTGGACATGCATCCCAAGGAAAAAAAGCCGGCGCTTGAAGTGGTCATGACCGTCCTGCATGCCGGCGGCAAGTTCGACAACGACACCTACAAGGTTTCGGGCGGCCTGCACGGCGTGGGCGTGTCCGTGGTCAACGCCCTGTCCGAGTACCTTGAGGTCACGGTCAGCCGTGGCGGCCAGCGCCACTATCAGCGCTATTGCCGCGGCGTGCCGCAGGCTCCCCTGGCGGTGATCGGCGAGACCGACAAGAGCGGGACCCTGGTCCGCTTCAGGCCTGACGAGGAGATCTTCGAGGAGCTTGATTTCCAGTACGATGTGCTGGCCAAGCGCTTCGAGGAACTGGCCTACCTCAATCCCGGCATCAAGATCGAATTTTTCGACGAGAAGACCCAGAACCGGGACGTGTTCAAGTACGAAGGCGGAATCATCTCCTTCGTCAAGAACAAGAACCAGGACAACGGGATTCACAAGGTTATCGGCGGGACCGGCGAGATGGAAGGGGTGAGCATCGATTTCGCTCTGCAGTACACCGCCGGTTACAAGGAAAACGTCTTCACGTTTGCCAACAACATCCGCACCAAGGAAGGCGGCACGCACCTGCAGGGCTTCAAGACGGCCCTGACCCGCGCCATCAACACCTACATCCAGAACAGCGATGTGCCCAAGAAGCTCAAACAGAAGGTGTCCGGCGATGACGTGCGCGAGGGCCTGACCGCCATCATCAGCGTCAAGATCCCCAACCCGCAGTTCGAGGGTCAGACCAAGACCAAGCTCGGCAACTCCGAGGTGGCCGGATACGTCGCGACCATGGTCTACGAGGCCTTGAACCAGTTCTTCGGCGAGAATCCCAAGGACGTGCGCCTGATCATCGAAAAGGTCATCGACGCCGCCCGCGCCCGTGACGCGGCCCGGCGGGCCAAGGATCTGGTGCGACGCAAGGGCGCCCTGTCCGACAACGCCCTGCCCGGCAAGCTTGCGGACTGCCAGAGCAAGGACCCGGCCGAGTGCGAAGTATTCATTGTCGAGGGTGATTCGGCCGGCGGCTCCGCCAAGCAGGGGCGCAATCCGAAGTTCCAGGCCATCCTGCCCCTGCGCGGCAAGATTTTGAACGTGGAGAAGACCCGCTTCGACAAGATGCTCCAGAACAAGGAGATAAAGGCCCTCATCACGGCCATGGGCGCGGGGATCGGCGAGGGCGACGTGGATCTTACACGGCTTCGCTACCACAAGATCGTGATCATGACCGACGCCGACGTGGACGGGGCGCACATCCGCACCCTGATCCTGACTTTCTTCTTCCGCCACTACGAGGAACTGATCAAGCAGGGCTACCTCTACATCGCCCAGCCGCCGCTCTACCGGGTGCACAAGGGCTCTTTCGAGCGCTACATCAAGGATGAGGACGAGATGAGCCAGTTCCTGATCCAGCGCGTGACCGAAGAGGTGGCCCTGATTCTTCCCGACCGGGAACCCCTCACGGGCGAGGAGCTCAAAGGACTTCTGAACAACATTCTGGCCCTGCGTGAACTGGCCCTGGATGTTGCAAACATGGGCATTCCCGACAGCCTGTTCATGCAGGTCGTCAACGCGCCCGGTGCGATCGAGCCCGATGAGCTGCGCGCAAACGGGCCGGACGAAGCGCTGACGGCGCACATGGCCGCGGGAGGCTTTACCCTGGAGCTGATCAGCGAACAGGACGAGCCCCAGAACGGCGAGGCGCTTGACACCGAGGCGCGTCATTACCTGCGTTTCGTTGACGGCAACAACCATGTCATCCGTCTTGGCGTGGAATTCTTCTACTCCAAGCGCTATCGCCGGGCCGTGGAACTTTTGGGCAGGATCAGGGAAGTCGGTTCCAGCCAGCTCTGGACCATCCGGCACAAGGACGTGGAACTGGAGGCGACGGGCCCCTTCGATCTTTTGCGGCAGGTTCTGGATCTGGCCCAGAAGGGGATCAACGTGCAGCGCTACAAGGGTCTGGGTGAGATGAATCCGGAGCAGCTCTGGAGCACGACCATGGATCCCGAGGTACGCACCTTCCTGCAGGTGACCATTGACGATGCGGTCGAAGCCGACGAGCTGTTCACCAAGCTCATGGGCGACAAGGTCGAACCCCGGCGTGAATTCATCGAGCGTAATGCCCTCCTGGTTTCAGACCTTGACATTTAGCTCGGGTTCAACAGCTTTTACAAGAAATTGAGGTGGATGTGTCCAACATCAGTATCGAAAAAGAACTTCAGAAATCATATCTGGAATATTCGCTGAGCGTCATCATCGGCCGGGCCATCCCGGACGTGCGCGATGGCCTTAAGCCCGTTCACCGGCGTATCCTTTTCGCCATGCACGAGCTCGGCAACACGTACAACCGGGCCTACAAGAAGTCCGCCCGCGTGGTCGGTGACGTCATCGGCAAGTTTCATCCCCATGGCGACTCGGCCGTGTACGACGCCCTGGTGCGTATGGCCCAGGAATTCAACATGCGCGATCCCCTGGTCGACGGCCAGGGCAACTTCGGTTCCATCGACGGCGACTCCGCGGCAGCCATGCGTTACACCGAGGTGCGCATGTCCCGCCTGGCCAGCTCCTTTCTGGCCGACATCGAAAAAGACACGGTGGAGTTTCGCCCCAACTACGACAACTCCCTGCAGGAGCCTTCGGTGCTGCCGACCAAGGTACCGAACCTGCTGGTCAACGGCTCCTCGGGCATCGCCGTGGGCATGGCCACCAACATTCCGCCCCACAACCTTGGCGAGGTGGTCGACGGGACGCTGCGGCTGCTCGACGAGCCCCAGATGTCCATCGACGATCTGATGCAGTACATCAAGGCCCCGGATTTTCCCACGGGCGCGCTCATCTACGGCAAGGCCGGCATCCGCGAGGCCTACCGCACGGGTCGGGGCTCGGTGCGCATCCGCTCTCGCATCGAGATCGAAAAACGCAAAGGGGACCTCGAATCCATTGTCGTAAAAGAGATCCCCTACGCCCTGAACAAGTCCACCCTGGTGGAAAAGATCGCCATGCTGGTCAACGAGCGCAAGATCGAGGGCATCTCGGACCTGCGCGACGAATCTGACATGAAGGGCATCCGCATCGTGATGGACCTCAAGAAGGGCGTCTTCTCCGATGTCATCGTCAACCAGCTCTTCAAGTTCACGTCGCTTGAGACCAGCTTCGGCATCAACATGATGGCCGTGGTCAACAACCGGCCCCAGCTGCTGAATCTGAAGCAGGTGCTCGAGTATTTTCTCGACTATCGCCGTGAAGTGGTCATCCGCCGCTCGCGCTTCGACCTCAAAAAGGCCCAGCATCGGGCGCACATCCTTGAGGGGCTGCGCATAGCCCTTGATTTCATCGACGAGGTGGTCGCGCTCATTCGCGCCTCCAAGACTCCGCAGGAGGCCAAGGAACGCCTGCGCGAGCGTTTCGGCCTGTCCGAGATCCAGGCTCAGGCCATCCTCGACATGCGCCTGCAGCGGCTGACCAACCTCGAGCGCGAAAAGCTCCTGGAGGAATATGCCGAACTCCTGAAACAGATCGAGTATCTGACCAGCGTCATCGAAAACCCCGAAGTCCTGAAGTCCGTCATCCGTCAGGAGCTCCAGGATCTGCGAGACAACTTTGCCACGCCCCGCAAGTCCGAGCTTTTGGCCCATGATCCCGACTCCATCGACATCGAGGACATCATCCCCGACGAGCCGGTGGTCATCACCCTGTCCCGCAACGGCTACCTGAAGCGCACCAGCCTGGACAACTATCGCCAGCAGCGCCGGGGCGGAACGGGCATCACCGGGGTGCAGGTCGCGGAGGAGGATTTCATCACCTTCATCCTGACCACTTCAAACCATCAGTACATGAATCTGTTCAGCAACAAGGGCAAGATGTACCAGGTCAAGGTGCACCAGATTCCCGAGGGCGGCCGCACGGCCCGGGGCAAGCATGTGGCCAACCTGCTCCCGCTGGACAGCAATGAATACATCGCCGCAGCCATGACCTGCCGCGATCTGGACCAGGAGAAATTCTACTTCTTCTACACCAAGCTCGGCGTGGTCAAACGCAGCTCGGTCCACCTCTACCGCAACATCCGCGCGGTGGGCCTCATCGCCCTTGGCATGCGGGACGACGACGAGCTCATCGGCGTGCGTGAAGTGGAGGCCGATGACGAGATGGTGCTGGTCACGGTGGACGGCTACTCCATCCGCTTCGCCTGCTCCGATGTGCGCGCCATGGGCCGCACCGCCACGGGCGTGAAGGGCCTGGCCCTGCGCAAGGGCGATCAGGTCGTGGCCGGCGTGGTGGTCAACAAGGACACCCAGCAGGAACTCTTGACCATCGCCGAGAACGGCTACGGTAAGCGCACGCAGGTCGAGCACTTCCGGGCCCAGTCGCGCGGCGGCAAGGGCATCATCAACATGCGCATCACCCCCAAGACCGGCAAGGTCGTCGGGGCCATGATGGTCTATCCCACGGACGAACTCATACTCCTGACTTCGGGCAGCAAGATCATCCGCATCGGCATCTCCGACATCAGCCTTGTCGGCCGGGCCACCCAGGGCGTGCGCCTGGTTCGCCTTGAAGATGAACAGACCGTGGTCTGCTTCGATCATGTGCCGACCGATGCTCCGGAAGTGAGCGGTGTTCCGCGCACCCCGGTGCCGGCTGCAATCGCGGCTGCGGAAGATTCCGAGGTCCTGGACGATGCGGATCTGCTGGATGACGACGAAGTCTCGGATGAACCCGAGGACGGTCAGGAATAAGTCCTGGCTCTTGAATGCCGATTCGGGCGCGCTCCTTTGGGGGCGCGCCTTTTTTTGAGCGCCCCGTCCATGCTTGCCGTTGCACTGGACGTCAAGAGCCGGGTCGTGTAAGGGCTCATGGCATGAAACGTGTACGAAAGACCGTGCGTGACGCAAGCAACAGGGACGGGCGAAAAGCCGGGTCCCTTTTTTTTGGTCACGATGCAATCACAACCCCCGCAGGGGCGGCAAGGCGGAGCTATGAATTGGCGGCATAAGGACCTTTTGGAGATTTCCCAGCTCGATCCCGATGAGATCGCCCATGTTTTCGAGACGGCGGCCCGGTTCGCGGAAGTGAACCAGCGGCCCATCAAGAAGGTGCCCATCCTGAAGGGCAAGAGCGTGGTCCTGTTTTTTGCCGAGGCCTCCACGCGCACCAAGACTTCCTTCGACATGGCCGGCAAGCGCCTGTCCGCCGACACATTCAGCCTGACCAAGTCGGGCAGCTCCCTGCAGAAAGGGGAGAGCCTCAAAGACACGGCCCTGACCCTGCAGGCCATGAATCCCGACGCCATCGTCATCCGGCACTGGGACAGCGGGGCGGCCAGGTTTCTGGCCGAACGGCTGTCCTGCTCCGTCATCAACGCCGGGGACGGCTGGCATGCCCACCCGACGCAGGCCCTCCTCGACGGATTCACCCTGCATCAGGTCTGGGGTTCCTTTGCGGGCAAGACCGTGTGTATCCTCGGCGACATCGCCCACAGCCGGGTGGCCCGCTCGGATGTGGAACTTCTGACCATGCTCGGGGCCCGGGTCCGCATCTGCGCTCCGCGCACGCTGCTGCCGGCCATGGTCCGGACCTGGCCGGTGGATGTTTTTTCCGACGTGGCCAGGGCCTGCGAAGGAGTGGACGCGGTCATCTGCCTGCGCCTGCAACTGGAGCGCCAGCAGGCGGGGCTGTTGCCGGATCTGCGCGAGTACGCCTGCACCTACGGGCTCAGCGCAAGGCATCTGGAAAAGGCCAACGCGGATGTGAAGATCATGCACCCCGGCCCCATGAACCGGGGCCTTGAGATTTCTTCCGAGCTGGCCGACTGCGGGGCGAGCCTCATCCTGGATCAGGTCGCCTCGGGCGTGGCCGTGCGCATGACCCTTCTGCACCTGTATTTGACCAGAACCCGGATCTCGGCATGATAAATTTTAAGACGGTGGTACCATGGCACATGTAGATTGTCTGATTCGCAATGTTTTCTGGGAAGATCGCAGCTGCGACCTCTTCATCGGCGAAGGCCGTGTGCTCGAACTGGCCGAGGCCGGAACCGTCGCCGCTCCTGAAGGCATGTCCGGGACCCAGATCGTCGATGCCGCCGGACTGAGCCTCCTGCCGAGCCTCATCGACGCCCACGTGCATCTGCGCGAACCCGGCCAGGAATACAAGGAGGACATCGCCTCGGGCCTGTCAGCTGCGGCTGGGGGCGGGTTCGGGCAGGTCATGGCCATGGCCAATACCAGTCCCGTCAACGACAATGCCTCAGTGACCCGCTTCATGCTGCAAAAAGCCGCCGAGAGCTTTGCGCACGGCCCCTGGGTCCGACCTGTCGGCGCGCTGACCGTGGGCCTCAAGGGCAAGGAGCTGGCCGCCGCCGGGGAGCTGGCCCGGGCCGGATGCGTGGCGTTGTCCAACGACGGCCTGCCTGTCGAGAACACGGAGCTTTTCCGGCGGGCCATGGAATATGCGGCGGATTACGGCCTGAAAGTCATCGATCACTGCGAGGACCCCTGGCTGGGGTCGGGCGGCGTCATGAACGAGGGCGAGGTTTCGAGCCGTCTGGGCCTCAAGGGCATCCCGACCGTGTCCGAAGCCATGCAGGTCGCCCGCGACATCCTGCTGGCCTCCTACCTGGACCTGCCCATCCATCTGGCCCACATCAGCTGCCGCCAGTCGGTGGAACTCATCGCCGGGGCCAAGGAGCGCGGCGTCAAGGTCACGGCGGAAACCTGCCCGCACTACCTGCTCTGGGACGAATCCAGGGTCGAGGGCTACGACACCAGCGTGCGTGTCAACCCGCCCCTGCGCACCCGCGACGATGTGCTGGCCCTGCGCCAGGCCGTGCGTACGGGAGTCATCGACATCCTGGTCACGGACCACGCACCCCATGCGGCCCACGAAAAGGAAGTGACTTTCGCCGATGCGCCCAGCGGCATTTCCGGCCTGGATACGGCCCTGTCCCTGACCTATGAACTGGTGCGCAGCGGGGAGCTTGATTTTGCCGACATAAGCCGTCTGTGGTGCTGGAACACGGCCTCCATTTTCGGCCTGCCCGCCAACCGCATGCAACCCGGCGACCCTGCGGACTTTGTGCTTTTCGACCCTGACCTGGCCTGGGTGGCCACGGCCGGGGCCCTCCTGTCCAAGGGCAAGAACACGCCCTGCCTGGACAAGGAGATTCCCGGCCGGGTCATGGCTCATTTTCTTGGCGGCCGGGCCGTTTTTTCCAGGCTGGATACGTTAACCCTGAAACGTTCGTGACGAGTGGGCCTGAACCGATTTTGCAGGCAGGGAGCACGAGAAGATAATGGCCAACATACTTATCGTAGATGACGACCTGAGCCTGCGTGAGGTTCTGGAGATCGCCCTGATCAAGAAGGGGCATTCGGTCTGGACGGCGCCCGATTCGGCTGCGGCCTTGGCCGTGCTGCACCAACATTCCATCGGCCTCATCCTCCTGGACCTGCGTCTGGGCCGGGAAAGCGGGATCGATCTGCTGATCCGCATCCGTGAGACCTGGGCGGATGTGCCCGTGCTCATGGTTACGGCCTATGCCGACGCCAAGAGCGCCATCACGGCCATGAAGCACGGCGCCAAGGACTACATCTCCAAGCCCTTCGAGCTCGACGACCTGCTCTACACGGTGGAGCGCACCCTTGAGACGGCCCGCCTCAAGGAGGAAAACGACTGGCTCAAGGGGCAGATCAGCAAGCAGTACGGCGAGATCATAGGCGGGAGCCAGCAGATGCAGGCCGTCTTCGACCTGGTGCGGCGCATCGCCCCGACAAACATCAGCGTGCTCGTGACCGGCGAGTCGGGTACGGGCAAGGAGCTTTTCGCCCGTTGCATCCACAGCCAGAGCCAGCGTGCCAAGCATCCGTTCCTGGCCATCAACTGCGGCGGCCTGCCGGACAATCTGGTGGAGAGCGAGCTGTTCGGCTACCGCAAGGGCGCTTTCACCGGCGCCGACCGGGCCAAGAAAGGCCTCCTTGAAATGGCCGAGGGCGGGACCCTTTTTTTGGACGAGGTGGGCGAATTGGCCCATTCCACCCAGGTCAAGCTTCTGCGCTACGTGCAGGAGCGCTGCTTCATTCCCCTCGGCGGCACAGAAGAGCTGCGCTCTGATGTGCGCATCATTGCGGCCACCAATCGCAATGTCGAGCAGAGCGTGGCCGACGGCGATTTCCGCGAGGATCTCTATTATCGCCTGAGCGGAGTAAAGGTCCATCTTCCGCCCCTGCGCGAACGGGGGGACGACGCGCTGACCCTGGCCGAGCATTTTCTGGAAAAGGCCTGCCGCGCCCAGAAGCGCCAGTTGCGAGGCTTCACCGCCGAAGCGCGCAAGAAGCTCCTTGCCTACGGATACCCCGGCAACGTCCGGGAACTCGAAAACATCGTGGAGCGGGCCGTGGCCCTTGAGCCAGGAGATACCGTCACGGCGGATTCCCTGGTCATCTACGAGAAAATCACTTCCACCGAGCAGGATGGAGGAATCCAGAAAGTCCTGTCCGGGCAGATGACCCTCGACGAATATCTCGCCGTGCACGAGCACAAGGTCATTTCCGAGGCGCTACGGCGCTGCGGCGGGCACAAAGGGCGGGCCGCGGAGATGGTCGGTCTCAACTTCCGGCAGTTCCGCTACCGCTTGACCAAGGCGGGGGAAAAAGATGAAGATATTTAGATTGCATCTGATTATCCGGTGCAAACCTTTTCACGAAAACGACCATTCAAGGAGACCTTGATGCCTCAGCCGATAAAAGAAGCCGCCTCCATCTGTAAAACCATCATGCGCAACGGCTATGACGCCTACGTCATCAACGCCGCGCTGCAGAGCAAGATTCTTGGAACATCCAAGGATGCCGAGGTGGAGATCTGCACGGATATCGACCTTGCCGGGCTCAAAAATCTTTTTCCCGAAATTTCCGCCGGCAGCGGGGATATCGTGGCCAGGATGAACCAGGGAAGCGCGACCTTTCTCTTTCATCCTGCCGACATGGCCGATGCCTCCCATCCCGAGGCCTGCGTTGCCCAGATTACGTCCAACATGCTCAGAAAGCTCGACAAGGACGAAGGCTTTCCGGTGAGCCTTGCCTGCCCGTTCATTCCTCGCTCCCGCGACGTGTACGACGGTTTCGAGAACATTTCCGGCGGTCAGGTCAAGTTTCAGGGCATCCCCGACGAGACCCTCAAGCACGATTATCTGCGGGCCATCCGCGCCCTGCGCTTCTCGGCCAACTACCATCTGCCCATCGAGGAGAATTCCTGGATGTCCATCATCCGCGCCTCGCGCCGGGTGCTTGATTATGTCTCGGTCACGGACATCATGGACGAATGGCGCAAGGTCGAAGCCGAGAACATGTGGCGTTTCGCCGAACTGCTTTTCGACTCCATGATCCTGCACGGGTTGGTGCCGGAGCTTGCGGCCCTGAGCCGGATCTTTCAGGTTTTCGACGAGGAGACCGGGCCTGTGTCCATCTGGGAACACACCCTGAAGGTCATGCAGCGTTACCCCGAAGAACTGCCCTACGACTGGTACGGCACCCTGGGTTGCCTCTTCCTCAATTGCGGCAAGCTCTATGCCGGTGAAGTCTATGAGGGGCGCACCACCTTCTACCAGCACCATCGCATCGGCGCCAAGGTTGCGCGCAAGATTCTGAAGCGTCTGCGCCTCAACACCGAGGAAGTGGACATGACCGTGAATCTGGTCCGCAACCACATGCGTTTTCACTTCATGTTGACGGACAAGGGCATCCGCCGCTTCAAGGCTGTGGACGACTATCCGCGCCTTATCGAGATGGCCCGGGCCGATATCAAGGCCAGAAATGCCAACTATACGGAATTCAATCACAACATGAAGATGCTGGAGCGCGCGGACATCCGTGAGGAGCTGCTCGAACCCCTGCTGAACGGCAAGCAGATCATGGACATCGCGCGCATCAAGCCCGGCCCGGCCGTAGGCCTGATTCGCGACAACCTGCTTCAGGCCCAGATTTCCGGCGACGTGAACACCCTCGAAGAAGCCGAGCGTTTCGTGGTCGCCTACAAAGCCAAGGAGCAGCTCTAGGTTCCCCGGTTCCTAGAGTTCGTTTCCTGCCGAAGGCACGAGGGGCGGCAATGTGACGCCCTTTGTGCCTTTGCGATTCCAGACAGTGGAGCATCATGCGCAACATTCTTGAACTGACCTGCCCCGAACTCGAAGAGGCCGTGCTGGCCATGGGCCATCAGGGCTTTCGGGCACGCCAGCTGTGGCAATGGCTGTGGCGCAAGGGCGTGCGCGAGTTTTCGGCCATGACCAACCTGGCCAGGGATTTCAGGGAGCAGCTCATGCGCGAGTGGGCGCTGGTCTGGCCGGAAGTGCACGAGGTCCAGACCAGCAGCGACGGGACGGTCAAGCTGCTGCTGCGCCTGGCTGACGGGGCATTGGTCGAGACCGTGCTCATTCCGGACAGAGAGCGCTTCACCCAGTGCCTGTCCTGCCAGATCGGTTGTCCCATGGGCTGCACGTTCTGCAGCACGGGGCTCATGGGCTTTTCCCGCAACATGACTGGCGGGGAGATCGCGGCCCAGGTGCTCGTGGCCAGGGATTATCTGCGCACCCACGGTCTGGGCGATGAAGTGAAGAATCTGGTCTACATGGGCATGGGCGAGCCCCTCACCAACTGGGACGAGGTGCGGCGCAGCCTGCAGATCCTCTCCAACAGCGAGGGCCTTGAATTTTCGCGGCGGCGCATCACGCTCTCGACCTGCGCCATCAAGGGCAGGATGGACGTCTTCGGGGTCGAAGGTCTGGCCCTGCCGGCCATCTCCCTGCATGCCCCGACCCAGGAGATCCGTGAACAGCTCATGCCTGGGGCCGCACGTTGGCCCATCGAAGAGCTGATCGAGACCCTGCAGGGCCTTGAGCTCAAGGCCCGGGAGCGGGTGACCATCGAATACATTCTGATCAAAGGGGTGAACGACAGCCTCCAGCATGCCCGGCAGCTGGTGCGGTTGCTTTCGCACCTGAAATGCAAGATCAATCTCATCGCCTACAATCCGGGTCCGGGCATAGAGTATGCCGCCCCGGCGCCCGAGGATGTGTTGGCTTTCGAGGCGCTCCTGCGCAAGAAGGGCTTCACCGTGACCTTGCGCAAGAGCAAGGGGCAGGATATCGCGGCTGCCTGCGGTCAGCTCAAGACCGAGGCTCAGGGCCGCATGAATTCGACGACGAGCAAGTAAGGACCAAACAATGGAACAGCCTGATTTTGATAAATGCGGTGGCCTTATCCCGGTCATCGCCCAGGAGGCGGCAAGCGGCGAAGTGCTCATGCTCGCCTACATGAACGAAGAAGCCTGGAACGAGACCTTGCGAACCGGCGAGGTGCATTATTACAGCCGCAGCCGGAAAACGCTGTGGCACAAGGGCGGCACTTCCGGGCATGTGCAGAAGGTGCGCTCCATAAGAATGGACTGCGACCGGGACACCGTGCTGGTTCAGGTCGAGCAGATCGGCGGGGCGGCCTGTCACACGGGCCGCAGAAGTTGCTTTTATCGTGAACGAGACGCACAGGGGCGGTGGACGGACTGCTCCCCCATGGTGTTCGATCCCAAGGAGGTTTACAAATAATGGTTGATGGAAAACAGATGCGCATCGGGATACCGAAGGGTTCCCTGGAAGAGGCCACAGTCAAGCTTTTCGCCAAGGCCGGCTGGAAGGTGACCTCGCACCACCGGAACTACTTCCCGGAAATAAACGACCCTGAACTGACCTGCTCACTGTGCCGGGCCCAGGAAATGGCCCGCTACGTGGAAAACGGTCTGCTTGACGCAGGCCTGACAGGCAAGGATTGGATCCTCGAGAACCAGTCGGACGTGGTCATCGTGGACGACCTCATTTATTCCAAGGCCAGCAATCGTCCGGCCAAGTGGGTGCTGGCCGTGGCCGGCGACTCTCCGTACAGGCGGCCCGAAGATCTGGCCGGGAAAAAGATCGCCACGGAATTTTTGAGCTTCACCAAGCGTTATTTCGAGGAAGCGGGAATCCCCGTCGAGGTCGAATATTCCTGGGGCGCCACCGAGGCCAAGGTCGTCGAAGGTCTGGTTGATGCCATCGTCGAGATCACCGAGACGGGCACGACCATCAAGGCCCACGGCCTGCGCATCATCGCCGAGCTGTTGCAGACCAACACCCAGCTCATCGCCAACAAGGAGTCCTGGAAGGATCCCTGGAAGCGGGCCAAGATCGAGAACATGAACACCCTCCTGCAGGGCGCGCTCAGGGCCGACAAGCTGGTGGCCCTTAAAATGAACGCTCCGGCCGATGTCGTGGACAAGGTCATGGCGCTTCTGCCGAGCATGAACTCCCCGACCATCGCCCACCTGCACAACTCCGACTGGCTGTCCATCGAGACCGTGGTCGAGACCTGCCAGGTCCGGGATCTGGTGCCGAAGCTGCAGTCGGTGGGTGCTCAGGCCATCATCGAGTACTCCCTCAACAAGGTCATCTAATCCGAGAGCCCCCAAAAGGGGGCTGTCAAGGAACACGGCCATGAAGACATGCACGATGGTTCTCGTTTTATGCTTTGTCCTTGCTGGATGCGGAGCCCGCGGGACTTCCAGGGGCGCGTCATCGGATATGGGCTCCAGGGAAGTGGATCTGCGCTTCAACCTGATCGAATCCTACATCAACAGCGATCAGCCCCAGTTGGCCTTGCAGGAACTCCTGCAGGTGGAGTCAGCGGCCAGCCATCTGTCGCGATATCATTTTGATTCGGGCATGATCTACATCGGGCTGCAGGAACTTGAGCAGGCCCGGGACGGGTTCGCAAGGGCCGTCGAGATCGACGACAATTTCGGCGAGGCCTGGAACAATCTGGGCAAGGTCGAGGAAGCCCTGGGGCGGGATAGCGAGGCCGAGGCCGCGTATCGCAAGGCGCTCAGCATCCTGACCTATGTCACTCCCGAGTTCCCCGCCTACAATCTGGGCGTGCTCCTGCTGCGCCAGGGTCGGGCCCGGGAAGCCGAGGAATTCGGGCGCAAGGCCCTGGCACGCAACTGGCGCTATATCCCGGCCTACAAGCTGCTGGCGGATGCGTTTGTGGCTCAGAACCGACTTGATGACGCCGAGTCGGTGCTCAAAAGCGGTCTGGAGGCGGACATGGACAGTGCCTCCACCCTTCTGGCTCTGGCTGAGCATCAGGTGCGCATGGGCAAGACGACGGAAGCCAGGGAGCTTTTTGCGCGTATCGTCAAGGAATATCCCAAATCCGGGGAAGCCAAGTCCGCGCGGGATTATCTGGATTTTCTGCAGTGATGCCCCGGGGATGCCAAGGCATCCCCGGCGTCAATACCCCGATTCAGGATACGCCCCCTGGTTTTTGGTCAGGTCGGTCCAGCCTGTCCCCGAGTTTCGCTCGGATTCATCACCTCCCGGATCATTTTCGGTTGCAGATCGGCCGAGGGCCTTTTCAGCCGCCGAAGAGATTCTGCCGCGCATGCTCGCTCACGGCCATGACGGCAGGATGCTTGAGACGTCTTTCCGCTGAAATGGCGAAATAGCGCACGTCGAGGTCTGTCGCCTCCCCCACCACATCCACTTCGTAGATTCGCCGGACTTCCTCCCTCATCACGCTTGGCGCCGGAAAGAGCCCAAGGCCAGCCTGGCCGAAGGTTTTCAGGAGCGCCGTGTCGTCGAATTCCCCCACCACATGCGGATGAATTCCGTGTTCGGCAAACCACCCGCCCAGCGCGCCGCGTGCGCTTCCCGCCGGCATGAGCATTGGCGCACCTTCCAGGGAGCGCGGAAAATCCGGCCGGTAGCGCCTGGCAAGGTCCGGAACCCCGAAAAATGTCATCGAACAGTTGCCAAGGGGATGGTTGAAAGCCTTTACACCGAGTCCGGAAGGCAACTGCTGGTCGGCGATGACAAGTTCGAGCCTGTGTACGGCCAATTCGGCAAACAGATTTTCCGGCCTGTCCCGGTGACAGAAAAGCCGGATGGGAGTGGCGAGTTCGAAGGCCGGAGCCAGGAGGCGGAAGGCGATGGACTTGGGAACCGAATCCGCCAGACCGACGCGGAAGGGCAAGGCCTCTTCCGGAGGGGAGGCCCGCAGCATCTCGGTCAGCTCATTGCCGATCTGAAAGATTTCGTCGGCGCGGGCCAGGGCGAGTTTGCCCGACTCGGTGATTTCGAGCCTTCGTCCCGAGCGGACGAAGAGCTTGACGCCAAGGTCCCGTTCCAGTTCGCCGATCTGCCCACTGAGCGTCTGCGGCGTCAGGTGCATGCGTTCGGCCGCGCGCCTGATGCCGCCTGCCGTGGCCACATTCCAGAAATAGTAGAGTTGCTTGTAGTTGAGCATGCCCGTCGCTTGTTGTCAGTTTTTCACGAACAATTAATCCATTAAATACGAATATACTTGCTGCTGAAAATAGACAAGTAGGTGGGTGCAAATGATCAGGTGGCCGGGAGATCATGGTATTTGCCGTGTTTCCGAAACATTTCGGCATGGCCATGCCCCTCTTTCCGGCTTTGTCCGGCATGACATCGTAATAAATCATTGGAGCACAATATGGCCCCTTTAGTCGGTGTTATCATGGGATCTTCCTCGGATTGGGAGACGATGCAGCACTGTTCCCGGACACTGGAAATCCTGATGGTCGCTCATGAGACGCGGGTGGTTTCGGCGCACAGGACTCCGAACCTGCTTTTTGAATACGCTTCCGGAGCCGAGGCGCGCGGCCTGCAGGTGATCATTGCCGGAGCCGGAGGCGCGGCCCACCTGCCGGGCATGGCCGCGGCCATGACTTTGCTTCCGGTCATCGGGGTGCCCGTGCGTTCCAAGGCCTTGAACGGCATGGACTCCCTGCTTTCCATCGCCCAGATGCCCGCCGGGGTGCCGGTGGGAACCATGGCCATCGGAAGGGCCGGAGCCGTCAACGCCGCGCTCCTGACCGCGGCCATCCTCGGTATGCAGCATCCGCGGATTCGGGAGGCTTTGGCGGAGTTCAGGCGCAAGCAGGCGCAGACCGTCCTGGACAATCCCGTTCCGGGAGATCCGCAATGATCGTCGGCGTGCTCGGAGGCGGGCAGCTTGCGCGCATGCTGGCCATGGCGGGTCTGCCCCTGGGTTTTGATTTCGTGTTCTACGATCCCGCGCCCGACCCCTGCGCCGCTCCTCTTGGCGAACATCTGCGGGGGGAATATTCCGACCGCGTCATGCTCTCGCGATTCGCACGGCGGGTGGACATCATCACCTACGAGTTCGAGAACATCCCTCTTGAATGCATCGAATTTCTCTCTCAGATCACGCCCGTGCACCCTGGCGCCCAGGCACTGGTCTGTGCCGGGGACAGACTGCGCGAGAAAATGTTATTCCAGAAACTGGGCATTCCCGTCCCTGCCTTCAGGACGGTGGACTCCTTGGCGACGCTGAACGCTGCCATCGAGGAAATCGGTCTGCCTGCCGTGCTGAAGACCCGTACTCTTGGCTATGACGGAAAAGGGCAGTTCGTGCTGCGCAGCCGTGACGATGTAGCCAGGGCGTGGGAGATGCTGGGCGGGTTTTCCCTGGTGCTGGAGAGTCTGGTCGCGTTCGAACGCGAAATTTCCATTCTTGGTGTGAGGGATCAGGCGGGCAAGATCCTGTTTTACCCGATAAGCGAAAACGTCCACCATGACGGGGTATTGCGTTTTTCCAAGAGCTGTCCGCAGGATCCGATGCAAAAGCAGGCAGAGGCGTTGGCCGGAAAACTTCTCAGACAGATGAATTATGTAGGGGTGCTCGCTCTGGAGCTTTTTCAGGTCGGGTCCACGCTGCTGGCCAATGAGATGGCGCCGCGGGTGCACAACTCCGGTCACTGGACCATCGAGGGATCCATGACGAGCCAGTTCGAGAACCACTTGCGGGCCATCGTGGGGCTGCCTTTGGGCAAGACTTCCGTTACCGGCCTTTCGGCCATGGTCAATTTCATCGGAAAGCAGCCTGATCTGGCTGGGCTATTGGCGCTGCGCGGACTGCATGTCCATCTTTACGGCAAGGCGCAGCGACCCGGACGCAAGGTTGGTCACGCCACGCTGTGGAGCAGAAGCGGAACTTCCTTCAAGGCGGGGTGCAGGGCTCTTCGGTCGTTGCTGTGACTGTTGCAGCGTGGAAGGTAGTCTGAAAACGGGCTATTTTTCCAGCAGGGGAGGCTGGAGCTGGAGTGCGTGCGGGCAAGCCCGCTGCAGGAAGGCTATTCCTCGTCTACCCGCAGCAGGTCTTCCTCGTCCAGGTCTTCGGGATATTCGCCGGAGTCCAGGTCGCAGAATCCGAAGCCTACGGAGCACATGGGCAGGCCCAGAAGTTCCACCAGGCTCAGGTGGCGATCCACGGCCAGGGAAAAGCTGCACTCCTGATCCGGACAGTGCAGGATGTCGATGATTTCTTCGCGGGTGGCGTCGGTGTTGAAGAGCTGGGCCAGCAGTTCGGGCTTGCCGCCCTGGCTTTTGGAGTCGCCCTTGCCTTCGGGGTCCAGGGACTGGGACGGCGACTTGTATGTGTCGAGCAATTCCCCGTCCGCGTAGAGCCAGTAGTTGAGGAGCTCTTCGTCCAGGGTCTGGACGGCCAGAGCCGGACATCCGAAATAGCCGGAGAGGTCCTCGGCCAGATCGGTGAGAGCGGCGGAGTCGCCCTCGTCACTGTCCATTTCATAGACAGTGGTCAGATCGTCCTCGGTTGGAGAAACAAAGGCGGAGCGGCCCTGATTGCCGAGCTCCTGCAGGATATCCTGCGCCTTAGGACCTTTGAGCGTGATGTTGGCGTACGTGGTTCCCATATGGACTTTCTTCAAACAGATTCTGGTTCAAGATGCAAGCTTATGATCGAAGAGTCTTTGAAAATATCAAGAGGCTGTTTTTTCCGGGACTTGCTGTGACGATCGGCCCTTGCGATTCCTTTGCAGGGGCTTTGGGTTCGGGCTTTGTTCCGCTTGGGACTTGAGAAAGGGCGGGGCTTCGCGTACCGCCAGACGACAAGGCGCGAACACATCCGGGGCATTCATGACCGGACCGGGCGCCTTAATGTTTGCCGTCATGCCCTTAGGCGGGGTGCTTCTTTAAGACATATTTTTTTGGAGGATTCATGAGTGCAGTGAAGGCGATGTGCGTCGGAGAGACGGGCAAGGGTGTGGTAATACAGGGCAATATGGCCTTTGCCGTTGGGTGTGTGCGGGCCGGGATTCACGCCGCGGACGGTTATCCCGGGACGCCCAGCACCGAGGTCATCGACAAGGGCCTCTCCCAGGTCCAGGACATGATCACCGTGGGATGGTCCGTGAACGAGGCCGTGGCCGCAGGCGTTGGCTTCGGCCATACCCTGGCCGGCAGCGACTGCGTCGTGACCATGAAGATTCCGGGCCTGTTCCAGGCCGCCGACGTGATAACTTCCGCCGCCTTCTACACAGGCCAGCGCGGCAGTCTCGTCTATTATATCGCCAGCGATTATACTCCAAGCTCCACCCAGCATCTGGTTGACGCGCGCTACATGCTCAAAAGCTGCTGCGTTCCGGTCTTTGAACCCCGCAACCACCAGGAAATGCACGAGGCGGCCCGCATCGCGGCGGACATTGGGCGGCAGTTCAACACTCCCGTGGCCATCATCGCCAGCGGAGTGCTCTGTCACAGCGAAGGGCTGGTGCGCCTGATGGAAACGGCCACGCGCGAAAAGGCCCCCCTGCCCGAGAAGATGAGCGATTTCATCACCCTGCCCGTACGTGCGCGCATGTTCCATGATCAGGTCCGCACCACACGCATCCCGGCCCTGCGCGGAATGGTCGAGGAGAGTCCGCTCAATGTCCTGACCAGGGGTGACGGCAAGATCGGCATCATCACCCACGGCGTGAACGATCTCTTCGTCGAGGAAGTCCGGGCTGCCACGGGCAAGAATGTGGACGTCCTGTCCCTAGGCTTCACCTACCCCCTGCCCATGGATCTTATCCGCCGCTTCTGCGAAAGCATCGACGGTCCCGTCTACGTCATCGAGGACGGCTATCGTTTCATCCAGGAGGCCATCCAGGCCGAAGGAATCGCGGTTCAGGGCAAAGGCGTGGACGAAACCGTCACCGAATGGACTCCGGCCCTTATTGCCGCCCGCCTGGGCCTGGCCGAGTCGGCCGGAAAATCCGCCGTGGCAAGCCTGCCGCGCCCGCCCATGATCTGTGCGGGCTGCCCATACCGTCTTTTCGGCCAGATCGTCGGCAAGATGCGCAAGAAGGGCAAGCTTGAGGCCGTGTTCGGCGATATCGGCTGCAATACGCTGCTGCACTTCCTGAACGCCATGGACACCGCCCTGGCCATGGGCGCGAGCGAAGCCAAGCGGCTGGGCTATGTCCTCTCCCGTCCCGAGGCCGCAAGCAAATGTCTGGCCGTGCTCGGGGACGGCACTGAGTGCCACAGCGGCATGGACGCGACCCGCAACACGATTTTCAGGAATATTCCCGGCGTCAAGGTCATCCTGAACAACGAATGGACCGCCATGACCGGCGGACAGCCTTCGCCCACTTCGCCCGCCAACCTGGCCGGGGACCCCAATATCTTTGACCTGAACGCGAGCCTGAAGGCGCATGGGGCCAACGTGGTCGAGGTCAGCGGTTACGACAAGAAGGCTCTGGAAAAGGCCCTCAAGGATTCTCTCAAGGCCGCCGAGAGCGGTACCTTCACCACCCTTGTGGTAACGGGCGTGTGCATCCGCAAGATGCCCAAGGAGTCCTACGGCGTCAAAATGGCCGTGGATCCGGAACTGTGCATCCGCTGCGGCATGTGCCAGATCTGCTCGGGCATAGAGGCCGACGCAGAGGGGCTGCCCTTCTTCAATAATATCTGCACAGGCTGCGTGAGCCAGAACCCGGCCTGCGCCCAGATGTGCCCCAAGGGCGCCATCGCTCCGGCCAAGGATCAGAGCGCCTGCGGCCTGACCAGCTGTCCTGACCTGCCCGTTCCGCCCGAGGCCATCGATCTGCCTGCCACCGGCGGCCTGCCGCCCTTTTTGTCCGTGGCCATCCGCGGCGTCGGCGGTCAGGGCAACCTCTTCTTCGGCCGCGTCCTGACCCAGCTTGCGTACCTGCTCGGCTACGACAAGCAGAACATCGTCAAGGGCGAGACCCACGGCATGGCCCAGATGGGCGGCCCGGTCATCAGCACCTTCGCCTGCGGCGCGGTCCATTCCCCCGTGCTCATGCCCGGCACTTCCCAGTGTCTGGTCTGCATGGAGCGAAGCGAAGTCTTCCGCCCCGGCTTCCTGGACATGCTGAGGCCCGGCGGCACGGTCATTCTGGCCAACACGGCCATCATGCCTCCGCTTTTCAAGGCCGAAAACTATCCGACGGTGGAAGCCGTGCGCGAAGCCTTAAGCGGCTACAAGGTCATCGACGTCGACGTGCTCGGCACGGCCCTTGGCCTTGGCGACCCCACGGGCCGCAGCGCCAACGTGGTCATGATCGGAGTCCTGAGCACCCTGGCTCCCTTCGACTCGTTCCCCAACGAGTACTGGCTGCAGGCTCTCAAGAACGTCAGCCCCAAGCCGGCCATCTGGCAGGCCAACTTTGCGGCCTTTTTGGCAGGACGGCAGTTGGGCGGGAAATAAGCGATAAAAAAGCCCTGGCCGGGCAGGATATTCATCCTCCGCGCCAGGGCATGGATCAGCAAGGGCGCCCGTTGTTTGACGGGCGCCCTTTTTTTGCGGGTGTTTAGAGACCCTGGTAGCGTTGCAGGCCCATGAGCCTGTGGAAGTCTTCGGGCTGCTCGACCAGCGCGGCGCCTGTTTTGCCTGCCCAGCCGAAGTCGCTGAAGCGCGAGCCCTGGACCTGGATGAGCGCCCGCGTGCCGCCGGGGCCAAGCACCATGGATTCATAGGCGCGCACGACCTCGGGCAGGGTGGTTGTTTTCAGGGCGTCCACCAGGCGATCCAGGCTGTCGAATTCCCGGTTGCCGAGGCGCAGGTCTGTTTCGAGCCAGCCGAACTCTTCTTCCAGGGTGTCCGGGCTCTTGGTCAGCGAGGCCAGCACGCCCTGCCGCACGCCTTCAAATTCCTCTTTTGTCACGCCGCGCATCTGCGCAAGCGCATGGAAATAGAAGGATTCAAATCTGTCCGCCAGACCTGCTGTGCCCTGCACCGGGCTTTGCACGCCGAATCCGATCCCGGCATTGTGCGCGAACATGACCGGAAAGGTCGTGGCCACATAACCAAGCTGCTCCTCGGTGCGCAGCCTGTTGAAGAAGCGGGGGGAAAGCAGCCCTTCAAGAAGCATCATGCGCGCCTTGGAACGGGGCCCGGGCGCGGGGTCGAGGAAGAGTTCGACCAGCGCGCTGTCCTCCAGCACGCTGTCCTTGCGATAATCCGCCGTCACGCCCTGTCTGGGCGCGATGCGCGTTGCCGTCGGGGGCGAGCCTGCTTCGGGGCCTATGAACGGCTCAAGGTCCCGTGTCAGCTTTTGCAGCTCCTCCCCCGTTACATTGCCGAAGCCAAAGACCGTGAACCGCAGATCCCGGCGCACGGTGCGCAGGTATTGGTTGAAGTCTTCGGGAGCCAGCCCCTTTGTCACGTCTTCGAGAGCAAGGTGATCCCACGACGGGGTTTTGAGCAGATTGCGCATCGCCCCCATGGCCTGGCCGAAGAGGCCCTGCTTTTTCATGTTGGCAAGCTCGCGCAGCTGTTCCGCCTTGGCCTGCTTGAAATCCTCCGGCGTGACTTCCTGCCTCAGGAAGTCGAGCACCCGGGGCAAGAGGTCGGCCTGGTGCTGACTGAAACCGTCAATGCGGATCACGATGCCTTCGTCTCCCGATATCGACAGTCCAAGCCCGGCTTCGATGGCCTGATAGCGCAGGCCCGCCTGTTTCTGGCTCCACAGTTCGAGCAGTACGCCCTGCAGGGCCGTCTGCTCGATGGTGGACGCGAACCGGGCGGACTGCAGCCGGGTCATGAGGATGGCTCTGGGCTCCTGACGGAACGCCGAGCGGGCGTGCCAAAGGGAGAGGCCGGGTCTGTTTGCGATTTCGCGGGGGTGTGTGTCGCCCTTGGGCGCGACCAGGGAGAAATCGTCCGGCAGGAAGGGATTCAGGTCCGGAAGACGCAGATCCATGCCGGCGGAAAGTTCGGCCCAGCGGGAGACATCGCCTTCATCGATGGGCCTTGTGCTGTAAGGCGTCTGGTAAAAAAAAGCCTTTCTGTCCACGGGCTGATCCGGGCCGACCTGAAAGATCCGTGCGTTTTCGGGTCGAAGCGCCTCGATCACCGTGTTCACGGCCTCGCGGTCGTAGGAATCCAGGCGATAGAAGCCGAAATTCACGTCTTCGACCGGATGCAGGAGCATCCCCCCGGCGGCGGAGGCGACGTAGTCGAAGCCGCTGGTCAGGGGGGCGAAGCGGAACTCCATGTTCCAGATGCTGCGCAGCTGATCGAAATAGGCCTGCTTCAGTCCCTGGGCGCGCAGCAGGTCGAAGTAGGCGAAGACTGTGGCCAGGACCTCGTCGCGGCGTCTGTCGCCTTCTTCGGTAAGCTGCACGTAGAGGGACAGGGTCACGCCGTTGCGAAGGCTGGTGGTGTCGCCGCCGGCGCTCAGGGACAGCGCCAGCCCCTTGTTGCGCAGCACCTCGATCAGGGAATGCGAGGTCTCCGTGCCGAGCACGGCGGACACGACCTGCAGGGGCTTGGTGCGATGGTCGTCCAAAGCCTGGGGCAGGACGAATTCGATGCTCAGGCTGCGGGTCTCGCGTACGGGCCGCACCCCGATGATCACGCCCTTTTCGTCGTCCGTGGCCGGGGGCACCGTGGGAACGGCCACCGTGGCCTTGCGGTCGGGGATGACGGCGAGCTCCCGTCTGGCCAGGGCTTCGAGCTCGTCCAGGCTTTGGGGTCCGTAAAGTACGCCCTTCATCAGGTTTGCCGAGTACCAGGTGCCGTGAAAGCGAACCAACTCTTCGTGCAGGAGGCTGCCCGGCTTGTCGGACAGGGTTTCGAGGTTGCCGCCCGTGAAGCGGGTGCCCGGATGCTCAGGGTTCAGGGTCGAGAGGGTCAGCATGGCCAGGCGGCGGCCATCGCTGTGCTTCTTGGATTCCATCTCGGCGTTGACCGCGTTTCTCTCCTTGTCCGAATAGACCGGGTCCAGGAGGGGATGGGCCAGGGTGTCGGCCATGCGCCGCAGGGCCTCGGCAAAGGCGGGGGGATCGACCTCCATCATGTACGTGGTGGAGGTGTAGCCCGTGGCCGCGTTGGTCTGGCCGCCGTTTCTGGTGATGAAGGCCTGATACTCCTCGGGGCCGGGGTAGGCCTTGGAGCCCAGAAAGAGCATGTGTTCCAGGTAATGGGCCAGCCCGGGCTGGGAGTCCGGATTGTCGAGGCTGCCCACGGGCAGGGCCAGGGCGGCCGCGGCCTTGGAGGCGCGCTCGTCGTGCACCAGCAGCACCTCAAGGCCCGTTTCAAGGGTCAGCGTCCGATAGGCGCGGTAGTCCGTGTCCGAGATGCGCACCTGCGCGGCCTGAGCCTGCAGGGCGATGAACAGGAAGAAAAGAACAAAACGCAATATGGGCATGGAGCCTCCTTGGACATGTTGTCAGGGCATTTGGAAAGATGGTGAAGGTCACATTTTTTGCAGCAGAAAGTCGATCTCGGGCATGGCGCGTTGAACGCATTTTCTGCCTTCTTCAATGGCTTCTTCGGCCCTGAAGAGCTCCAGTAGTCCGATGTGCGAGAGCTTGGGCGCGAGCAGGATCTCCGGAGGGTCTCCGGCAAGGCGACTGCGCGTGATGCGTTCCTGGGCGATATTCACGGAACCGGCGATGGCGTCGAAGAGGCCCGGGGGTTCGTCTTGCTCTTCGGAAAAAGAAAAGAGAGGCCCTGCATATTCCTTGACCAGATTCGAGAACGCTTCGGCCACGCCGTTCTTCTTTTCCTTTTTTGGCGTCTTCGCCAGATGCTTGCCCACGATGTCGCCGTTGAGGTTTACGCCGATGACAACGTCGGCCCCGAGGGCACGGCAGACCGAGACCGGCACCGGGTTGACCAGACCGCCATCCACGAGCCAGCGGCCTTCGTGCCGGATGGCCGGAAAAAGCCCCGGCAGGGAGATGGAGGCCCACACGGCTTCCAGCATTGGCCCTTTGGTGAACCATATCTCGCGACCGGATTCCAGATCCGTGGCCACGGAACCGTATTGCATGGCCATGTTCTCGATGCGCGTGTCCGCTTTGGCCACGTGCCTCTCCAGAAATTTGCGCAGCCTTGAGGTGTTCACGAATCCTGTGAAAGAGGAGTTCAGTTCAAAAAAGCTTGCGGTTTCAAGCCGTGTCAGGGAGCGGACCCACTCTTCGAGTCTGTCCAGATTGCCTGCGACGTGGGCTGCGCCGACAAGCGCCCCGACAGAGGTTCCGCAGACGATATCCGGGCGTATGCCCTGCTCCGCCAGAGCCCGGATGATGCCGATGTGGGCCCAGCCGCGTGAAGAGCCGCTGCCCAGGGCAAGGCCGATCTTGAGATTTGAGGTCGTGTTCATGAGTTGCTCTCCGTGAGGCCGGTCGTTCGGTCGCAAGGAAGAAGGGTAACTCCGCAGGGGGGCGCGTCAAGACCTAGTCGGAAAAAGCCAGCCGCGCTCCAAGGCCGACCAGCAGACCTGCGCCCAGGCGTCTGAGCCAGCGTGAGCCTGACCCGCCGGCCAGTCGCCGGTGTAACGTCCCGGCGGCCATGGCCAGGACAAGGCTCCACAGCGTGCTGGTGGTGACGAAAGTCAGGCCCAGCGCCAGAAAGGACAGGCCGGGATGGGCGGCGCCCGGGGCGATGAACTGCGGGATGAGTGCCATGAAGAACAGCGCCACCTTGGGATTGAGCACGCTGGTGATCACGCCCTGGACATAGATGCGGCCCGGGGTTTGCCTTCCGGGCCCGGCATGTGAGGCGTCTTCGGAGCCCGTCCGCATCATGGTCAGGCCAAGATAGACGAGATAGGCCGCCCCGGCCCATTTGATCATCTGGTAGGCCGTGGCCGAGGCCATGACCACGGCGGCCAGTCCCAGGGCGCCGAGCAGCGTGTGGATCACGCATCCGCTGGAAATTCCAAGGGCCGATGCGATTCCTGCGGCGCGGCCCTGAGCCGTGCTGCGGCTCAGGATGTAGAGGGTGTCCGGGCCGGGATAGAGATTCAGGGTCACGGCCGTAAAGATGAAAAGCGGGTAATGGATGACTTCGATCATCTTGGTCCTTGTTTGTCGGGCCTTGCACCGGAGCCAGCCAATGTGTAGCGCAGAGCCCATGCATGCTTTCATGAAACTGCTTAAAAACTCTCCGTCCGGGGCGGTCTTCAATCCGTGGCATCATCGGGATTCCGTGCACGATGCCGCGCCCGGCGCGCCGACCGTGCGGCAGGAGCAGCTCGTCTCCTATCTCGGCGAACGTCAAAAGGCCACGGTCATTCTTCTGGCCGAGGCCCTGGGCTATCAGGGCGGGCATTTCTCGGGCATAGCCATGACCTCCGAGCGCCTGCTGCTGGGGCATCTGCGCCACAAGGGGCTTGGCCCCGAGATGGTCTTTGCCGGCCAGCCCCGGCGCACGAGCCGTGAGGACATAAAGCCGGGTGGCTTCACCGAACCCACGGCCACCATCGTCTGGGGAGCCATGCACGAACTGGGCGTGGACACGCGCGACGTGATCCTGTGGAACGCTTTTCCCTGGCATCCGTACAAGCCGGACAAGGGTTTTTTGAGCAACCGCACACCCTGCGACGAGGAAGTCATGCTCGGGCAGCCCGTGTTGCGAGCGCTCATGGCCTACGCCTCCCGCGCAAAAATTCTGGCCGTGGGACAGAAATCGGCTGCATTGCTTGCGGCCATGGGCATCACCGCTCCGGCCTTGAGACATCCGGCCAACGGCGGGGCCGGGCAGTTTCGGGCCCAGTTCGGGCGGATCATGATACAACGCCGTGGATGATCCCCACGTTGACATGCTCCTCCCGGCAAGGGATATATCGCGGGAAACGTGAACACCCTGCCTGACTGCCTTAAAAATTCAAAATGCGCAGGCCGTTTTGGGCCGGCCTGCACCCCGGAGGAGATCATGAAATACCCGTCCCCCTATGCTCCCGATTTCAGCAAGCGCGATCCCCTTAATGGCGTGGCCGAGGAGTTTCCGGCCCGCTGGTCCCCGCGTTCCTTCGTCAAGACCTCCATTCCCGCCGAAGATATGAAGGTCATCTTCGACGCGGCCCGCTGGGCGCCTTCGGCCTACAACGAGCAGCCCTGGAATATTCTGATCTCAACGGAAGAGACCTTCGATACCTTCCTTGGTCTCTTGGTGGACAGCAATCAGAAGTGGGCCGTGAACGCCTCGCTCATCGGCTTCATGGTCGCCCGGAAGAATTTTGCTCAGTCCGGCAAGCCCAATCCCACGGCAGTCTACGATTGCGGCTCGGCCTGGATGTCCCTGACCCTGCAGGCCAGAAAGCTGGGGCTTTACACCCACGGCATGTCCGGAATCAGAAAAGAGGCCATTTATGACACCTTTGGCATCGACAGGGCCGACTTTGAAGTCGTGGCCGGGTTCACCATCGGCATCCTGGATACGAAGGAGAACCTGGGCAAGCCCTATGTGGACTGGGAAAGCCCGTCCCCCCGCAAGCCCCTGGACGAGATTCTGAAACAGGGCGCCTGGTAGGAAACGATTCAAAAACGGCAACGGGCCGCGATCCTGAGTGGATCGCGGCCCGTTGCCGTTTTAAGCGCATGGGCTTCATGCACCCATCAGTTTTTTGCGGAACATGAAAAAAGCCGCACCCAGAATGCACAGTCCGGCCCAGACATAGTCCATGCTTGGCTTCTCCTTCATGTACAGGATGGAGAAGGGGATGAAGACGGACAGGGCGATGCACTCCTGCAGGATCTTGAGCTGGCCGATGTTCATGACCTGATGGCCGATGCGGTTGGCCGGGACTTGCAACAGATATTCCATGAGCGCGATGCCCCAGCTGGCGAAGGCCGCTATGATCCAGGGGGTCTGCGACAGGTTGCGCAGGTGTCCGTACCAGGCAAAGGTCATGAAGATGTTGCTGAGCGACAGCAGAATGATGGTGGTGAGATAAAAGCGCATGAAACCTGCCTTGCCCTTGAAGGGGCTTGAACCGCAAAAATTGGATTGCGGCTTGATGTAGCAGGGCGATGGAAAAAAACAATGATTTCCAACAAAATTAAGTTCTTTTATTTCGGGATGATAAGTCTGCTTCTGCGCTTTTGGAGCCCTTCTTCAGGGCCGCCTGAGAAAAATGCCTTCATTGAGCCGTCCGCAAGGGTCGAAGGCCACCTTGCGGGCGAAGTGCACGGCCAGAAACGACGAGACCGTGGCGGCGGTGAAGATCGCGATCATGATCATGATCTGGTAGACTATGGCCACGGCCGGGGAGGAGCCGCCCAGGATCTGGCCGGTCATCATGCCCGGCAGAGAGACGATGCCCATGGTCGCCACCGTCCCGATCTGCGGCCCTACAGCGGCGCGCAGGGCATTGCGCAGGAAGGGCCGCACCGCTTCCGCGCCGCTTGCGCCCAGGGTCAGGTACTGAATGTGCACTTCCACATTTGCGCGCAGCTCGGAAAAAAAGCGGTCCAGGGCAACGACATTGCTGCGCAGGATGTTGCCCAGCACCATGCCCATGAGCGGAACCAGGTAGCGGGCCGAGGCGATGGTGGCGAAATCGAAGACCAGCAGAAAGCCGACCAGAATCAGAAGTGCGGTCAACAGGTGGGCGGGCAGAACCGTCCAGAGGCACTTTCTCCACGAAAGCCAGCTCTGGCGCAGGATCGATCCCGAGGCCACGACGATCATGACCAGTACCCAGGTCACGTTGACCAGCAGCATGTCGAGCTTGAAGATGTACTCCAGATACACGGCCACCAGAGCCAGTTGCACCGCCATGCGCGCCATGGAGATGAGCAGGTCCCGGGTCAGGCGCAGGCGCAGATGGCGAAAAATGAGCACCGGGAAAATCAGGATGACGGAAAACATGAGCAGGGCCGGGATGGAAATGACCATTGTCTCGTTCATTCACGCCTCCTGAGTTTTCCGGATTCGATGCTGACCTCGGTGAAGCCGAAATCCAGCCACTCGCGGTTGTGGGTCACGGCCAGCACCGTGCGCGCCTTGTCCTGGGCAAAAAAGCCTGCCACGGCGCGCATGGAATCCTGGTCCAGGCTGGAAGTGATCTCATCCAGAAGGCAGAAGCCGCGCTCAAGCTGCAGGCCCTGGATGATGGTCAGGCGCTGCTGTTCGCCCCCGGACAGTCGGGTGTACGGGCTCTTTTTCAAGGCCGGGTCCAGGTGCAGAGCCTCCATGAGCCGGTTCTGCTCCTCCGGGTTTGCATGCAGGGCGTGATTGGCGGCAAAGGTGAACGGCAGGTTCAGATATTCACCGGCCGTGCCCTCGAAGGGCAGGGGCTTCTGGCCGATGTACAGAAAGCGGGAGCGATGAACCCCCAGATCGGCCACCGTGACCTCCCGCCCGCCCCAGAGGACCGCGCCTTCATCCACCGGTTCGAACAGGAGGGCGACTTTGAGCAGCGTGGATTTCCCGGCCCCGGACGGTCCGGTCAGGGCCAGATGCTCTCCCGGCGAAACGGTGAGATTCACCCGGTCCAAAATCACTCGCCCGGCGCGGCGCAGGGTTACCTCGCGAAATTCCAGCATGCGGACTCCATTTTTTCAAGACGTGTTCCCACGGCCACATGGCAATCATCCCGCAGCGGGTCAAGGCTGGAATGGGAGGGGGCGGATTTTGCGTGACCTGGGGGGCTTGGCGCTTACGGACCGCAGGGAGTTTATGCTGGCCTGGTGATGCGCGCAGCTTCGGGCCGGACCGATCTGCGCGGCAGATCCTTTTTGATGCGTATTGTTTGATTTGGAAATTTTAATTGCAATATGGAAACATATATAACCAGCGCTGATTTTTCATTACTATTCGAATTTTAATACATATTTTAAATAATGGAAATATTTAGTTCCGAACGTATCCCCGTCTTACAATCGTGCGAAGGGCATCTGGTGTGCGGTGATGAGGCCAGACTCGCCGCAAGCCTTGCCGGCTATGGATTTACGCGGAATCTTGGTCAATGTTTGCAGCAGGCTGTTTTTGTGGTAAGCTTTTTGCCAGTAAGGTATTTTTCCACCTCACTCAACAAGGCACAAGGAGCAGGCATATGATCGTCGGAGTTCTCAAGGAAATCAAGGCGCAGGAAAATCGGGTCTGCATGACCCCGGCCGGGGTTGAAGTCATGAAGCAGCATGGTCACGATGTGCTGGTGGAGGCTTCGGCCGGTATCGGGAGCGGATTTTCCGACGCCGACTACGCGGCGGCAGGGGCACGGATCGTCGCTGCTCCGGCCGAGGTCTATGCCCAGTCCGACATGGTCATGCACGTCAAGGAGCCGCAGCCGTCCGAGTACGCGATGGTCAGGCCCGGCCAGATCGTCTTCACCTATTTTCATTTCGCGGCCGACGAGAAGCTGACCCGCGAGTTCATGAAGACCGGCTCCGTGGCCATTGCCTATGAGACCGTGACCGGGCCTCACGGGGGCCTGCCGCTTTTGACCCCCATGAGCGAGGTGGCCGGGCGCATGGCGGCCCAGGAGGCGGCCAAGTACAACGAGCGCGTGCACGGCGGGCGCGGCATCCTGCTCGGCGGTGTGACCGGCGTGGCTCCGGCCACGGTGTTGGTCATCGGCGGCGGCATCGTCGGGACCAACGCGGCCATGATGGCGGCCGGTCTTGGCGCGAAGGTCTACATTCTGGACATGAACCTCGACCGCCTGCGCTACCTGTCCGAAATCATGCCCAAGAACTGCACGCCGCTGATGAGCTCCCCGGCCATGATCCGCGAGCTGGCTTCCCAGGCCGACGCCATCATCGGCGCGGTGCTGGTCGTGGGCGCCAAGGCTCCCAAGCTCATCACCCGCGAGATGTTCAAGGACATGAAGCCCGGCTGCGTGCTGGTCGACGTGGCCATTGACCAGGGCGGCTGCTTCGAGACCTCGAAAGCGACCACCCACTCCGACCCGATCTACGAGGTGGACGGCATCATCCACTACTGCGTGGCCAACATGCCCGGCGCGGTGCCCATCACCTCGACCATGGCCCTGACCAACGCGACCCTGCCTTACGCCCTGCAGATCGCAAGCAAGGGCTGGAAGGCCGCCTGCAAGGAAAACTCGGGCCTTAAAAACGGCCTGAACATGGTCGGCGACAAGATCACCTTCAAGGGCGTGGCCGAAGCCTTCGGCCTGCCGTACACGCCTGCCGACTCCTGCCTCTAGGCGGCCTGCCGGGCACCTCCTCCCGGCTCCATGGCCGTGCCCGCTTTCAGGCCCGATGCGTATCTTGAGATGCGCACCGGGCCTGAAAGCTGCTTCTGCACCAGGCTATTTTCGCAAGCCTCCGGTTTCATCCCCGCTTTACGCCTTCCTTTTTCATGCCCGATGGTCAGGCCGCATCGCATTCCTCGACGGGCTGCGGACATGGGGGTATGCATGAGTTGACGCGTCTTGATTCAAGGCCGTTTTGCCCCGAACCTGCGACCATCCAAGGAGGCAGCCATGCGCCTCGCAGTGTTTTTTGTCTTTCTTCTCTGCCTGCCTGTCTTCGCTGCGCAGCAGGTCGAGATCATCGAACTGCGCCACCGCGTCGTGGAGGATGTCCTGCCGGTGCTCACCCCAATGCTCGAAGCGGGAGGCGCCATCTCGGGCATGAGCGGGCACCTTGTCGTGCGCACCTCACCCGCAAACCTCGAAGAGCTCCGCAAGGTGCTGGCCGTCATTGACCGTCCGCCCCGCCAGCTGCTCATCCGCGTCAGCCAGAGCCGCGACGCGACGGTCCGGCAGCGTGAAGTGGGCGTGTCCGGCCGCATCCGCATCGGGGAGAACGTGGAGATTGTTGGGCCGGGCGGCCCCAGGCTCGGGGGGAGCGAGGCCAAAATCCGTGAGGGCGGTTCTTTCGCCTCGGTTTATGGCCGGGACACTCGCCGCACCACGCAGGGCGGCGCAGACCAGTTCGTGCGGGTCATGGACGGGGGCGAGGCCCTCATCCGCATCGGTAGATCCCTGGCTGTGCCCTTTCGCCGAATCGCCGTGCGTCCGGGCGGGGTGAGGGTCAGCGAAGGGGTGGTCTACATGGACGTCGGCCAGGGTTTTTTCGCTGTACCCCGGCTGGTGGGCGAAAGTGTGAGCATCGAGATCAGGCCATTCTTTGACAGTCCCGGCCCCGGCCTCGATGTGGAAACCCAGGAACTTTCGACTACGGTCACGGGGCGGCTTGGCGAGTGGATCGAACTCGGCGGCAGTTCACAGCAGGTGCGCGAGGACACGGGACGGCTCACGGGCGCCGGATCGATGGAAACCCGCGACACCCGTAGCGTCTGGTTGCTGGTGGATGAGGAACGCTGAAGCCCGGTCGTGTCCGGACGTCAGCCCTGCAGGGGAATCTGCAGCTCGACCAGATTCTCGGGGCTGTCCTGGTCGATCCAGTGCACATAGACTTCCCGGCCCAGGGGCTGCAAGGCAAGCCCCTGCTGCAGGGCCTGCGAAGTGAAAGCGTTCCAGGCAAGGCCTATTCCGCTTATGGGCCCCCTGTACTCCGTGCACAGGCATTCATGAGCAGGAATCTCCTTGCAGATGAAAGCTCCCTGACCGCGGCAGGCGTCCACGGGGAAGGCAACCTGCAGGGAAAATTCCTTGTCTGGGGAGCCGTTGCAGCCATCGTACGTGAAGAAGCATGGGCCGGTGACAGCCAGTTCCCTGTTTTCTATCTCCGCCACGAGCATGGGAATGACCTTGCCGGCAAAAACTGCGATTTCCGGGATTGTCAGCGTGGCAGCGGCTTCAAGGACCGTCGCGGCGGGAATGTTCTTGCGCTTGATTTGCATGTTCTCTCCTTCAGGGTTTTGGCTGAATTTATTGAAACGCGCTCATGATAAGGCCGAGCTGGGCTTCGATGCGGAACGCGATGTCGACCAGTTGCTCCGGCTGAACCGGTACGAGATCCAAGACTTCCGGGTGGGCTTCGGGCGGGCCGCATTCGCCGCTGCAGCCCAGTCCCATGGCGTGGGTCAGGAGGTCGGCCAGATGCACGATGCCGGCAAGGGGCAGTCCGGCGGCCCGCGCGGGATCGTGATGGCAGCCTACAGTCCGGCTCAGGCTCACGGGCATTTGCCATCCGTCCAGCAGCCGTTCGCCCATGCCCGTATGATCGATACCGAAGAAAAGGCTCTCCTCGGTCATAAGCGGACGTTTGTGCTTGAGGGCGCTGTCTATGCAATAGCGTGAGCGCTCGGGAAAGGACGTAAAGAAATAGAGCCGTCCGATGTCGTGCAGGAGTCCGGCCACAAAAGCCTGTTCCGGCTGGGCCAGCCCGGTGGTTACCGCCAGCGCCTTGCATGTCAGGGCGCAACCGAGGCTGTGTTCGAGAAAGGAGCGCATCTCGATCACGGATTTTGGGATGACCCCGAACTGATCGACCATGAGCAGGCTGGAGGCCAGCATGCCCACTTCGCGCAGGCCGACGATGGACACGGCCCTGGAAACGGTTTCGACCTTGCGCTGGAAGCCGTAGATCGGTGTGTTCACGAGTCGTAGCAGCTTGGCCGTGAGTCCGGGACTGCGGGTGATGATCTCGACGATTTTCTTGCTGGAGGGATCGGGTGCGCTCAGGGCCAGATTGAGGTCTTGAGCCACGGCGGACAGCTGCGGAGGTTCGAAGCTGTCCAGGCAGAACATGGGCAGGTCTTGAGGCAGCTGCATCGGGCCGGCAGAGCCCCTGCAATCGCGCAGCAGGGGGGGAAGTCCTCGTTCGATGCGCTGGGCTTCGGCTTCGGTGCGCAGGCCGAGCAAGACCGGGCCGGGCGAGATGCCGAGGTCGTGCCCGGCATAGAATTTGTGCGCATTGTTGGCCGCCTGCTTCAACTGTGCGGCGCTCAGGGGCACGCGTTCGACTTCTACCTCGACATCAGTGATTCCCCGTTGCTCCATAGCCGCGATGGCGCTTTCCGACAGCGCCGCTCCCCTGGGAAATAGCAGGCGGCCTGTCTGGTCCATGAGGTCGGCCGCCAGGATTTCACCAGGCAGGACCTGTTCGATGCGTTTAAGCATGGTTTCCACTCCCTACAGATTGTATGGCCGTGCACTAACAAAGCATACTGCATTTATGCATTGGGAGGAACAAAAAAACGCAATCGCAAGGCATTCGTGACTACGAGTACCGAGCTCATGGCCATGGCCGCTCCGGCCAGCATGGGGCTCATGGTCGGCCCTCCGAAGACATGCAGGAGTCCGGCCGCGATTGGCAGCCCGATGGTGTTGAAGGCGAAAGCCCAGAACAGGTTTTGGCGGATGTTGCGCATCACGGCGCGGCTCAGGGAGAGGGCCGTGAGCACGCCAAGGAGGTCTTCGCGCATGAGCACGACGTCTCCGGACTCCATGGCAACGTCCATGCCGCCGCCCATGGCCACCCCCAGGTCGGCCCGGGCCAGGGCCGGCGCGTCATTGATCCCGTCCCCGACCATGCCGACGACGCGTCCTTCCTGCTGCAGCTCGATGATGACCTCGGCCTTGCGGTCCGGCAGCACTCCCGCGATGACCCGGTCGATGCCCAGTTGCGCGGCCACGGCGTTGGCGGCCCGCTTGGAGTCGCCGGTCAGGAGCACGATCTCCATGCCCAGGTCGCGCAGGCGCTGTACCGCCTTCGCCGATTCAGGCCTGAGCTGGTCGCTGATGGCCAGCAAGCCCGCCAGGCCATTGTCCACCGCCACATGCACCACGGTGGCCCCTTTTTCTTCCATTCGCTCGCGCACGGCTCTGGCTGCTTCGAGATTCAGGTTCCGGGCCTGCATCAGCCGCTCGTTGCCGATGGCCACGGTGCGGCCATCCACCGTGGCGGTTACGCCCTGTCCGGGAACGGACAAAAAATCCCCGGCCTTGGGCAGGGGACCCTGCGCGGCCGCGACCACGGCCTGGGCCAGAGGGTGTTCGGACTGGGCCTCGATGGATGCGGCCAGGCGCAGCAGGGCGTCCTTGTCGAGCCCGGCGGTCGGATCGATCCAGACCTCGGCCAGCACCGGTTTGCCAACGGTCAGCGTCCCGGTCTTGTCGAAGACCAGGGTGTCAAGCTCTCCGGCGCGTTGCAGGGCACGGCCGGATTTGATCAGCACTCCGAGCTGCGCGCCCCGGCCCGTGCCGACCATGATGGAGGTCGGCACGGCCAGGCCCATGGCGCAGGGACAGGCGATGACCAGCACGGAGATGGCGATGCGCAGGGCAAAGACAAAGGGTTCGTCGCTGAAGAAATACCAGGCCAGGCCCGAAGCCAGTGCCAGGGCCATGACCACGGGCACGAAATAGTAGCTGATGGTGTCGGCCAGACTGGCGATGGGCGCTTTGGAGCCTTGGGCGTCGCGGACCAGCTTCACGATGCGGGCGAGCATGGTGTCTTCGCCTACCAGAGCGGCGCGCATGACGAACGCCCCCGTGGTGTTGAGCGTGCCGCCAAAGACGCGGTCGCCGGGACCACGGCGTACCGGCAGGGGTTCGCCGGTGAGCATGGATTCGTCAACATGGCTGTCGCCTTCGGCCACGTCGCCGTCCACCGGCAGGCGCTCGCCGGGTCGGATGCGCAGGAGGTCGCCTGGTTCGATCTCCTCCACCGGGATCTTGCGCTCTTCATCGCCGTCGACAAGCGTGGCCGTATCCGGCGCCAGGGCCATGAGCGCCCGCACCGCGCTCGTGGTCTTCGACACGGAGCGGGCCTCGAAAAACTTGCCCAGCGAGATCATGGCGATGAGCACGGCGGCCGATTCGTAATAGAGGTCCATGGCGCGCGCCATGGCGTCCACCCCGAGCCATATCTCGATGGTGTTCCACAGCGAGTAGACCAGGGCCGCGCCCGTACCCACGGCCACCAGCGAATCCATGTTCGGGGCGCGCCTGACCAGGGCCGGGAAGCCGATCAGGTAGAAGCTCCGCCCGCTCCAGACCACGGGCAGGGTCAGCAGGAGCTGGCCCAGGGCAAAGGTGCCCGGTGCGTGCATGGGATCGAGGAAGTTTGGCAGGGGCATGCCCCACATGTGACCCATGGACAGGATGAGGAGCGGCAGGGCAAAGGTCATGGACCAGATCACGCTCCGCTTTTTCTCCTCGAGCCGCGCGGCTATCCGCGCCTCTTCGTCTCCAGCGCTCTGCTTTTGCGGTATGCTGGTGGTGAAACCTGCATCGTGGATGGCCTGGCGGAGTGTGCGCTGCGAGACCAGAGCCGGGTCAAAGACGAAGCGGCCGCTCTCTGCGCCAAGATTGACGCTGGCTTCCTTCACCCCTTCCAGGCGAGCGGTGACACGCTCGATGCGCGAGGAGCAGGCCGCGCAGTGCATGCCGCCGATCTTGAGTTCAAGATTGCTGGAGGAGGCAGGCGGTTCAACGGAAAAACCCAGCTCCCGCACCCGTCCCAGTATCTGGTCCAGAGAAGAGTCTTGCGGATCAAAATGCAGATCCATTTCTCCCGTGGCCAGATTGACGGAAATGTTCTCCACTCCGGGCATGCCTCCGATCACTTTTTCGATGCGGGCCGAACAGGCCGCGCAGTGCATTCCAGCCACTGGCAAACGTATTGAGCGCAACTTCGAATTCATGCTATGTCCCAAATTATATTTCTTTTGTTTCGTGCTGTTATGTAGTTCTTGCGAGGCCGCTCACAAGTGTCCTGTCGTGCCGTGTGATTGACTGATCAATTGTATTCGCGTACCATGCGTTTCAACAAAATTTCCTTTCCCGAGATTCTTCGGGCTCCCATCGTTTCTTGAAACACAAATTGGTTGTTCAACCAGGGGCCGTTGATGCAGTGGCTCCGCAATTTCGGAGGAAGTATGTCCGTTCACGCCACCATGCATGTCGCGCGGCCGGGACGCAGGGATGCGTATCTCGACTGGCTCCAGATGCTCACCGGAGTCGGGCTGGTCCTGTTCATCGCCTTCCACACCCTGCTGACCGCGTCCATCATTTTTGGGGCCGGGGCCCTGGACGCAGTGGCCGGAGCATTGGAAAACCTGCATCTGGATACCCTGGCACATATCTTTGTGCCCATTCTTTTTTTCATGCATTTCATCATCGCCGCGCGCAAGATTCCCTTTCGTTTCGAAGGCCAGGAAGTCATCTGGCGCAACGCGCGTCTGCTGAACCATCGCGACACTTGGCTGTGGCTGGTGCAGGCTGGTTCGGCCATGATCATTCTTGTCCTGGGCGCCATCCACATGTGGACCAACATCAACGACTCCGCCATCCTGGCCGCCACGTCCACGGCTCGGGTCCAGAGCGGCGGCTGGTTTCTCTTCTATCTTGTCCTGGTCCCCCTGGTGCAGCTGCATGTCTTTATCGGCGTGTACCGCATCGGGGTCAAATGGGGCTTCATCAGCGACGCCGCCCGTCCCAAGACCGTGAAAATCCTGACCATCGCCTTCGGCTGTGTTTTGGCCATCGCCTTCATTGCGTTGGTTCGCTACGCCACCATGACCGTCTAAATTCCGGGAGCATTCATGTATACCCATACTTCTGATCTGCTGGTCATCGGCGCTGGTCTGGCCGGCGAGCGCGTGGCCGTGGAGTCGGCTCTGGCCGGGTTCGACGTCGTCTGCCTGTCCATTGTTCCGGCAAGGCGTTCCCATTCTTCCGCCGCCCAGGGCGGCATGCAGGCCGCCATCGGCAACTGCGCCATGGGAGAGGGTGATAATCCTGATGTGCACTTCATGGACACGGTCAAGGGATCGGATTGGGGCTGCGACCAGGAAGTGGCTCGCATGTTCGCCGACACCGCGCCCATCGAGATGCGCCGCCTGGCCCACTGGGGCGTGCCGTGGAATCGCGTGGTGCCTGGCACTTCCTCTTATTTCAAGGGCGGAGAGAAATTCGATAAATTCGAAAAGCCCGAGAAGGAAGGCCTCATCACGGCCCGTTCCTTCGGTGGCACGGCCAAGTGGCGCACCTGCTATACCTCAGACGGCACGGGCCACGCGGTCATGTGCACCATGGACAACAAGTGCGCCGAGCTTGGCATCAGCGTCATGGACCGCAAGGAGGCCATCTCGCTGATTCATGACGGCGAGCAGTGCATGGGCGCCATCGTGCGCTGCCTGCGGACCGGCAGGCTGGAGACCTATCTGGCCAGGGCCACGGCCATCTGCACCGGCGGCTTCGGGCGTCTCTACAAGGCCACTACCAACGCGGTCATCTGCGACGGCGGCGGCCACATCCTCGCCCAGGATACGGGCGTGGTGCCCATCGGCAACCCCGAATCCATCCAGTTCCACCCTACGGGCATCGTGCCCACCGACATCCTCGTCACCGAAGGCTGCCGGGGCGACGGCGGAACGCTGCTCGACGTCAACGAAGAGCGCTTCATGCACATCTACGAGCCCGAGAAGGCCGAGCTGGCTTCCCGTGACGTGGTCGCGCGGCGCATGACCGAGCACATGCGCGCAGGCAAGGGCGTGCCCTCGGCCTACGGCGAGCACCTCTGGCTTGACATCCGGCACTTGGGCGACAAGCACATCTCCACCAAGCTGCGCGAAGTGGACGAGATCTGCCAGAACTTCCTGGGCGTCGATGCCCGCACCCAGCTCATCCCCGTGCGTCCGACCCAGCACTACACCATGGCCGGCGTGCGCACGGACAAGAACGGCGCAGCCTATGGCCTCAAAGGGCTCTTCTCGGCCGGCGAGGCCGCCTGCTGGGACATGCACGGCTTCAACCGCCTGGGCGGCAACTCCTTGGCCGAGACCGTGGTCGCCGGCGGCATCATCGGAGTCAAGATCGTCGAGTTCCTCAAAGGCAACGAGACGTCCTTCAATACCGGCGTCATCAAAGCCGAAGCCAGGCGCCAGCAGGAACGCATCGACAACCTGATCAGCGGCCGCCTGGGTCGTGAGAATGTCTACAAGGTACGCGCCGAGATGCAGGAAGCGCTCATGCAGGGCTGTTTCGTGTTCCGCAACGAAAAGGACCTGACCACGTGCGTGGAGGTGCTGCAGGGCCTGCTTGACCGTTCCGGCAGGATCGGGCTGGTCTCCAAGGGCCTTGGCGCCAACCATGAAGTGGCCGCAGCGCTCAAGATCCGGGGGCAGGTCCGCCTGGCCATGTGCATCGCCCAGGCCGCCCTGGTGCGCCGGGAGAGCCGCGGCAGCCACAACCGCGAGGATTTCCCCGCCCGCGACGACAAGAACTGGCTGAACCGCACTTTGGCCTACTGGCCCGAAGGGCGGGCCATGCCGGAGCTCAAATACGAAGAGGCGACCCCGCACTTCGAGATTCCTCCGGGAGACCGCGGCTATGGCGGCGGCAAGATCATTCATGCCGACCCACAGGAAATCGAGGCCAAGACCATCACGAAGAGCAAGTAAGAGGGACACGACATGGGACGACTGCTCCAGTTTGAAATATTCCGCTACAATCCCGAGGACAAGGAATCCACTCCGCACATGCAGACCTTTGTGCTGGAGGAGACCACCAACATGACCCTCTTCATCGCGCTCAACCGTCTGCGCGAGGAACAGGATCCGGGTCTGATCTTCGACTTCTGTTGCCGGGCGGGCATCTGCGGGGCTTGCGCCATGGTCATCAACGGCCGCCCGGGTCTGGCCTGTCAGACCAAGACCAAGGACTTGCCCGAGACCATCACGCTCATGCCCCTGCCCGTCTTCAAGCTCATCGGGGACCTGTCCGTGGACACGGGCATCTGGTTTCGCGAGATGTATCAGAAGACCGAATCCTGGATCCACACCACCAAGGAGTTCGATCCGGCCAGGGAAGAAGAGCGCATGGACAACGCCGTGGCTGAAGAGATCTACGAGCTCGAGCGCTGCATCGAATGCGGCTGCTGCATCTCGGCCTGCGGCACTGCGAGGCTGCGCGACGACTTCATGGGCGCGGCCGCCCTGAACCGTGTTGCCCGTTTTGTCATCGACCCGCGCGACCAGCGCACGGACAATCAGTACTTCGACATCATCGGCAACGATTATGGCATCTTCGGCTGCATGGGCTTACTCGCCTGCGAGGATGTCTGTCCCAAGAAGCTGCCCCTGCAGAACCAGCTCGGCTTCCTGCGGCGTAAAATGGGCATCACGGCCATCAAACAGTTTATCAGGAAATAGACATGCGAACATTGAGCGCCATCCAGGTCATCGATGCCGTGGCCAAGATGTGCATCGACTCCAACCGCTACCTGCCAGGCGACTTGCGTCGACGGTTCGCCGAATGCGCGGCCCGGGAGGAATCCCCTGCGGCAAGGGAAGTCTTTCGCCAGCTGACTGAAAACTATGAACTGGCCGAGGAAACGGGGCTGCCCCTGTGTCAGGATACTGGCCTGGCCGTCTTCTTCGTGGAGATGGGCGAGGAACTGCGGGTCGAGGGCATGAACATCCGTGAAGCCATCAATGAAGGCGTGCGCAAGGGATATGCCGACGGCTTTTTGCGCAAGTCCGCCTGCGACCCCCTGACCCGCGCCAACACAAAGGACAACACCCCGGCCATCATTCACTTCGACATCGTGCCCGGCGACAGGCTCAAAATCGCCTTCATGGCCAAGGGCGGCGGCAGCGAGAACATGTCCCGCGTGACCATGCTCGCCCCGGCCCAGGGCTGGGAAGGGATCAAGAAGTTCGTCATCGAGCGCGTGGCCGAGGCCGGGCCCAACCCCTGTCCGCCCACGGTTGTCGGCATCGGAGTGGGCGGCACCTTCGACTACGCGCCTATCCTGGCCAAGAAGGCGCTGCTCAGAAAACTCGATGACGTGAACCCCGACCCCAAACTGGCAGCCATGGAAGAGGAGCTTCTCGAAGCCCTGAACAAGCTCGGCATCGGCCCCATGGGCCTGGGCGGCAAGACCACCTGCCTTGGCGTCAAGATCGCCATGAGCCCCTGCCACATCGCGAGCCTGCCCCTGGCCGTGAACATCCAGTGTCATTCCTCCAGACATCAGGAGGTGGAAATCTGATGGCCGAGTACACATTGCAGACCCCGCTGACGGACGAGGTCATGGCCAAGCTCAAGGCCGGTGATGTGGTCAGGCTGACGGGAACCATCCATACGGCGCGCGACGCGGCCCACAAGCGGCTCATCGACCTGCTGGACAAGGGCGAGCCCCTGCCTTTCGACCTCAAGGGCTCGGTCATCTACTACGTGGGGCCAAGCCCCGCGCCTCCCGGCCGTCCCATCGGCTCGGCAGGGCCCACCACCAGCTACCGCATGGACACCTACGCCCCGCGCCTGCATTCCCTCGGCTGCAAGGCCTCGGTGGGCAAGGGCAAGAGGAGCGACGCGGTCAAGCAGGCCCTGAAAGACCATACGGCCGTGTACTTCGGCGCCACGGGCGGGGCCGGCGCGCTCCTGTCCAAATGCATCACGGCGGCCAGGGTCATAGCTTTCGAGGAGCTTGGGCCAGAGGCCATCCGCGAACTGACCGTGGTTGATTTTCCCCTGCTGGTCATCAACGATTCCCACGGAGGGGAATTGTACGTGCAGCCCGACCGCAAGGCGGCGGGGCTGGAATAGGCGGAAGAGGGCGGCCACGGGGGGCCGCCCCTACGGTTTGGTGGATTCCGGAGCGATGCATCATTGGTTCGTCCCGACGATATGGCTGGATTCTGGGACGATGCATTGTTGGGCCAACCGCCGATATGAACGGATTTTGGGGCGATGCATCGGTGGCGCGGGAAGGGTGACGGATTTCAGGGTGGTATATCGTAGGGGCGGCCCCCCGTGGCCGCCCTTCTTCCACCCGCACAAACACGCCTCCCCGTAAATCCACGCGTGACGTTTATCATTTTTATTCATGTTAGTTGCGAAAAGAGACGCCCAGACATGTTCCGTGCGAACATTGGCCGCATAAGCTGCGTAACAATCGGCAGATATGTGGGACGTCGCCTTGCGCCCCGCAAGGGGCTTGCGCCTTGACCCCTTTCAAGGGGATGCGATTGAATATCAACGTCGCTGAAGCGGCATCACATTTGGAGGACAACATGGCTCTTTTCACACCCCAGGAAGCCCTGGACTATCATTCCGAAGTGCGCCCCGGCAAAGTCGAGGTCGTGCCCGTCAAACCCTATTCCACCCAGAAGCACCTGACCATGGCCTACAGCCCGGGCGTGGCCGAGTCCTGCCTGGCCATCGCCAAGGACAAGGAACTGAGCTACAAGTACACGGGCCGCGGCAACCTCGTGGCCGTGGTCTCCAACGGCACCGCCGTCCTGGGCCTGGGCAACATCGGCGCCTACGCCGGCAAGCCCGTCATGGAAGGCAAGGGCCTGCTCTTCAAAATTTTCGCCGACATCGATGTCTACGACATCAACCTCGACGTGACCGACCCCGACAAGCTCTGTGAAATCGTCAAGGCCCTGGAGCCGACCTTCGGCGGTATCAACCTCGAAGACATCAAGTCCCCGGAATGCTTCTACATCGAGGACAAGCTCAAAAAGGAAATGAATATCCCGGTCTTCCATGACGACCAACATGGCACGGCCATCATCTCCGCTGCGGGCCTGCTCAACGCCCTGGAGATCACCGGCAAGAAGATCGAGGATCTGCGCATGGTCGTTTCCGGAGCCGGCGCCGCGGCCATCTCCTGCACCCGGCTCTACGTGGCCCTGGGCATGAAGCTCGAAAACATCGCCATGTTCGACTCCCGCGGTCACCTGCACCTGGGCCGCCCGGACCTGAACGACCAGAAGCGCGAATTCTCCACTGAAAAAGCCTTCGGCTCCCTGGCCGAGGCCATGGTTGGAGCCGACGTCTTCCTGGGCCTTTCCAAGGCAGGGGTGGTCAGCAAGGACATGGTGGGGAGCATGGCCAAGGATCCCATCATCTTCGCCTGCGCCAACCCCGTGCCCGAAATCTCCTACACCGACGCCAAGGAAGCCCGCCCCGACGCCATAATGGCCACGGGCCGCTCGGATTACCCGAACCAGATCAACAACGTCCTGGGTTTTCCCTTCATCTTCCGCGGGGCGCTTGACGTCATGGCCTCGAACATCAACGAGGAAATGAAGATGGCCGCCGCCAGGGCCCTGGCCGAACTGGCCAAGCAGCCGGTGCCGGATTACGTGCTTGAGGCCTACAACCTCGACAAGCTGGAATTCGGCATCGACTACATCATCCCCAAACCCGTGGACCTGCGCCTCATCGAGTTCGAGTCCGCAGCCGTGGCACAGGCCGCCATGGACACGGGCGTGGCTAGAAAGCCCATCGCGGATATGGACGCATACCGCGCCAACCTTCGCGAGCGCATCGCCAAGTCCCGTGAACGTTTGGACGCTTTTGTGAAGACCTATCCGCAGATTTTCTAGCGGAACCTTTCGCGGCAAAAAAGAACCGCCCCGTCAGCTAATGTGCTGGCGGGGCGGTTCTTTTTTGCCGTGTCCATCGAATCAGCGCCCGGGGCGCACCTTGGACGCAATCTGCTTGCATACCTGCTCGTAATTTTCCGGAGTGCAGAAGACGGCGATGTTCTGGGCGAATCCGCCATAGACCATGATTGTATTGCTGCTGGGGAGGTCCTTGGTTTTTTTGATGCTGCCCCATTTGACCAGCACATCCTGGCGGGACTGGGCCAGGATTCCGGCTCCTGCCGCCGCCGGTTTTCCCGAGAGCAGACCGAGCACGACAGTGAGGCCGTTGATGATGCGGTTCTGTTTGGCCTGACGTGCGGCGGTTCTGCAGCGGACGCCTTTGTTGTCGACAATGAACTCGGCATCGTATTTTCCGCCCCAGACAATCATGATGAAGAGCCAGGTCAAAAAAAAGAGCGCGCCTATGAGGATGGCCGGATAGAGAAGGTCGGCGGGTTTTGCGCCGCTCAGGAGCATGATCACGAAAATCAGTCCGAAGGGAATGCCTATGGCCAGTCCCATCTGCCGCAGGATGATGGGGTTCCGAAAGATTGGAACCTTTATCGACCACTCGATTCTTTCGCTCATGTTGGACCTGCCTTGGGATGGGTGCGGGAGGGCGGATAGCCGGATGGCGACCTGCAAAATCATATATCAGAGCCCGGGGTTCTGGCAACGCCCGGACCGGGCATGACCGGAGCCGATCATGAAAAGGCCCTGGCCTAGCGCAGCCTGAAATGGATGGGCAGAATGACCTGACAGGCCACGGGTCTGCCTTTGAAGGTCGCGGGGCGAAAACGCGAAAGCAGGACCGCTTCCCGGGAAGCCTCCTCCGTGCCGAATCCCACGCCCCGCAGAACTTCCACATCGCGCACTGTCCCGGCTTCATCCAGGGAAAGCTTCAGGAGCACGATCCCTTCCTTGCCCAAGCGTCTGGCTTCGTGCGGATATCTGGGCTGGGCCATGCGGACGATGCCCGGACCGCCTGGCGTGCCGAACTTTGCCACGCTGCTGTCAACTCCGCCGCTTCCAGTGCCTGCTGAGCCTTGTGAGCCTGCGCCGACTCCGGCTCCGGATGCGCCGGAGCGATTCTCTTGGCCCATGCCTTGCGGAAGGCTCGCGGCTCCGGCCTGAAGTTTTCGGGGTCCGGCCTGTTGCTCCGTGGCTTCGGGGCGGCCAGTCTCGTCCCCATGTGAATTCAGGACTTGTTCCGGCGGTGATGCTGCGGCGACGATGTCTGCGCTGAGCGGCTTCTCCGGGTTCCGGATTACGGGCTCGGCGGCAGGCTGTCGAACAGGAGGCTGTTCCTGCGGAATCTGTTTTGGGGAATGACGCTCGACCGGCGTCTGACTGATGGGTGTTGGTTCGGGCGTCGGTTCGGGCGTCGGTTCGGGTGTCGGCTCGGGCGCCGGCTCGGGCGTCTGCGTCGAGGCGTGCGAGGCAGGGGTGGGCGATGCGTCCCGGGCCTGAGTTTCCGCTTTGGAAGCCGGGGGCGCGAAGGGTGCCCCTGCGGTCCGGGCGGAGGATGGCACTGTGTCCGGATTGCCCAGCAAGGGCAGCAGGGTTGACTCGTCGGTCCCGGCCTGTCCCCCGGAAGAGAGGCCGCCCCCTGAGCCGCCACCGGAAAGTTCCAGGGCCATGAGCATGAGGCCGCCCGATCCTTCGCCCCCGGGGCCGAGCCAGATCCCGAATGCGGCCAGGACCACGGCATGGATCAGCAGCGCGCAGAGCACGGAGACGAGGCACTGCCGGACCTGAAATGGCCGGTTCCTGGCGGCCGTTGCCTGCCAGCCTTGCTGCGGGGCGTGATTTTTCCCGTGGACGCTTTCGGTGGCTTTTCCTATGTCTTGCGCAGCCGTCACGCTTTCGGCGTGCAGGACTTCACCGCGCGGGGCATCCCCATGCGCAGCAAGGAAATCATCGTGGACCCACAACTCATCATCGTCGCGGGGCGGGAAAAATCTCTGCTCAGGCGTCATCCCTGGATCTTTTCCGGTGCCGTGGCCACTGTCAAGGGCAGACCCGCATCCGGGCAGACCGTTGAAGTCCTCGGGCAGAACGGACAATGGCTGGCCCGGGCCTCATATTCTCCCAAATCGCAGATCATGGGCCGGGTCTGGACCTTTGATGCCGGGGAGGCCATCGACGAGGAATTCTTTTTGCGCCGCATTCTTCAGTCGATCGGCAGGAGAAAGGATTTTGAAAACTCAAGCAATGCGCTGCGTCTGGTGCATTCCGAATCCGACGGGCTGCCCGGGCTGATTCTGGACCGTTACGACGGGGTTCTTGTTTTTCAGTTGCTGACCGCAGGCACGGAATTCTGGCGTGAAGCCATTGTCGGGGCATTGCGGAGCATCTTCCCCGAAGACGCCATCCTGGAGCGCTCGGATGTGGATGTGCGGGCCAAGGAAGGTCTGGCCGCAAGGACTTCGGTCGTGCACGGGCAGGTTCCGGAGCAGGTCGCGATTCACGAAAACGGCGTCAAATATCTGGTCGATGTGCATGGCGGCCACAAGACCGGCTTCTATCTGGACCAGCGCGACAGCCGCCTCGCCGTGGCCAGGGCCGCAGGGGGACGCGAGGTGCTGAACTGCTTCTCCTACACCGGCGGTTTCGGTCTGGCCGCGCTCGGCGGCGGCGCGGCGCATGTGACCCAGCTCGACGCCTCGGCCCCGGCTCTGGCCCTGGCCGAACGCAACCGGGAATTGAACGGTTTCGCGGCCGGGAGCATGGACACGGTCTGCGGTGACGCCTTTCAGATCCTGCGCAACTGGCACAAGGAAGGACGCACCTTTGACCTCATCGTCCTCGACCCTCCCAAATTCGTCGACTCCAAGGCCAGCCTGAACCGCGCCTGCCGGGGCTACAAGGACGTCAACCTGAGCGCCTTGCGTCTCCTGAATCCAGGAGGACGGCTTTTCACCTTCTCCTGCTCCGGCCTCATGGAAGATGGCCTGTTCCAGAAAATCGTGTCCGACGCCGCCCTGGACGCTGGCCGCACCGGCCGCATCATCCACCGCCTGACCCAGGCCGGTGACCATCCCGTCTCCCTGGCCTTTCCGGAAGGAGCATATCTGAAGGGGCTTGAGGTGCTGGTGGAGTGATCCTCCAGCCGCCTCAAGCCGTCACCTCCATACGCGGCATCCGGTGGTGCAGGCCCGTCAGTCAGGGCGTTGCGTCACCGGCCTCTTGATTCTTCAGGGCGCGACCACCTCGTTTTCGACCCCGCTCCTCTTCTGATCCAGATAGTACATCACCGGCACCACCATCCTTGAAAACAGCGTCGCCGCCACCTCCCCGGCCAGAAGCGAGATGGCCAGGCCCTGGAAGATGGGGTCGAAGAGGATGACGAAGGCTCCCGCGACCACGGACAGGGCGGTCAGCACCATGGGCCTGAAGCGGACGGCCCCGGCTTCGACCACGGCGTTTTCGAGAGTTTCGCCCTGTTCGCGGCGCATGGTGATGAAGTCGACCAGGATGATGGAGTTGCGCACCACGATGCCCGCTCCGGCGATGAAGCCGATCATGGACGTGGCCGTGAAGAAGGAGCCGGAGATGGCGTGGGCCGGGATGATGCCGATGAGCGAGAGCGGGATGGGGATCATGATGGCCAGCGGCGTCGTGTACGACCCGAACCAGCCCACCACCAGGATGGCGATGAGCACCAGCACCACGGCAAAGGCCACGCCCATGTCCCGGAAGACCTCGTAGGTGATCTGCCATTCCCCGTCCCACTTCAAGGCAATTTCGTGGGTCGTGTCCGCGCCGCTGGTGTATAGGCGGGTCAGGGGCCGCGTGTCCCCGGCCTGCCATGCGCCCTGGCCGGTCGCTGCCAGTTCGTCCAAAGCCTCGTCGATGCGGGCCATCCCGTAGACCGGGCTCTCTTCCGCTCCCGCCATGTCGGCAGTCACGTAGATCACGGGCAGCATGTTCTTGTGGTAGATATAACCCGGCGCGACTCCCTGCGTCAGGCTCGCGATCTGGTCGAGGGAAACCATCTGTCCATTCTCTCCGCGTACGGGCAGGGTTTTGAGATCTTCCGGGTGTGAGCGCCGGGAGATGGGCAGGCGGACCACGATGGGGATGTCCTCCCGGGCGCGCGGATCATGCAGGATGCCGACCTGCATGCCACCAACGGAGGTGGCCAGGACCTGTCTGGCCCGGTCCGGGCTGATGCCGTTTTGCAGGGCTTTTTCCGGGTTGACCCTCACTCTCGTCTCGGGGCGCGGATCGTTCACGTACCAGTCCACATCCACCACGCTTGGCGTCCGGGTAAAGATATCCTTGACCTGTAAGGCCACGGCCTGCCTTGAGTCGTGGGTCGGGCCATAGATTTCGGCCACCAGGGTTTGCAGCACCGGCGGACCTGGCGGCACTTCCACCACCTTGATTCTGGCCCCGAGTTCCCTGGCACGTGGCGCGATGGCTGTCCGCACCCGACCCGCGATCTCGTGGCTGGAGGCGTCGCGATCTCCCCGGCCGACCAGGTTGACCTGAATCTGGGCCACGTTTGGACCCTGGCGCAGGTAATAGTGACGCACCAGCCCGTTGAAGGAAAAAGGCGCGGCCGTGCCCACATAGAGTTGCACGTCGGTCACCTCCGGCTCCGTGATTACGGAGCGCGACAGCTCCTCCGCGGCGGCCATGGTGGTCTCAAGGCCCGTTCCGTCGGGCATGTCGATGACGATCTCGAATTCGCTCTTGTTGTCGAAGGGCAGCATCTTCACCAGTACTGCCTTGAGCGGAAAGAGACTGACGGCCAGCAGGAGCAGGGCGGCCATCGCGGCCAGAAACAGGGCGCGGAAGCGGGGCCGCTCGATGAGATGGCGCATGAGCCAGATGTAGCCACGCGTGAAGATGTCGTCGTGGGATTCGGGCTCGTGGCTGTCCGAAGGTTTGAGAACCCGTTTGGCCAGCCAGGGGGTGATGACGAAGGCCACGGCCATGGACAGAAGCATGGCCATGCTGGCTCCCACCGGCATGGGGCGCATGTATGGTCCCATCAGTCCGCCCACGAAGGCCATGGGCATGATGGCCGCGATGACCGTGAACGTGGCCAGAACCAGGGGTGCGCGCACTTCGCTGACGGCCTCGATGATGACTTGGGAAAAGGGCCGCCCCGCCGATCCCGGCAGGCGCACGTGGCGCACGATGTTCTCCACGTCCACAATGGGGTCGTCGACCAGAATGCCGATGCAGAAGATGAGCGCAAAGAGGGTCACCCGGTTCAGGGTGTAGCCCAGCAGCCAGTAGGTGGCCAGGGTCACGGCCAGGGTCACGGGTACTGCCACCATGACCACCACGCTGGCCCGGTTGCCCAGGAAAAAAGCCACGATGCCGCCCACGGACAGGGCCGCTATGGCCAGATGAAAGAGCAGTTCGTCGGATTTGTGTTTGGCCGTCTCGCCGTAGTCGCGCACGATGACGGTCTGCATGTCTGCCGGGATGACCGTCCCGCGCAGGCTCTCGATGGTCGCCAGGGCCTTCTGGCAAAGCTCGGTGGCGTTGATGCCCGGGCGCTTGGCCACGGTCAGGGTGATGGCGGGCTGGAGTTGCCCGGTCCCGGCGGCCAGCCCCTTGGATTCGGCCCGCGTACCCGGGGCAAAGAGGACATAATCCTCGGGTTCGGCCCAGCCGTCGCGGATATCCGCCACGTTGCCCAGGGTCACGGGGTGGCCGCCCTGCACGGCGATGACCGTCCCCGCCACATCGGCGGCGGAGCGCAGGGCATTGTCCAGACGGACCTGGCGGCTGGCTCCGGCCGAAGTCATGAGTCCGCTCTGGTCGGCCTGATTCTGGCTCGCGATGGCCGCAGCCACATCCACGCTGTCCAGATTCAGGGCACGCAGCCGCTCCGGGTTCACTTCCACGGTCAGGGCCCGCTTACGGCCGCCGATGAGGCTCACTTCCGAGATTCCGTTTATGGCCCGCAGGCTCTCGGCCACCTCGGCCGCGACCTGGCGCAGGGTCCGGCTGTCATGGGTGTCGGAGGTCAGGGCCACGGCCAGGACCGGCACGTCGTCGATGGAGCGCGGTTTCAGGATGGGCTGCGTGCATCCGGGCGGAATCCAGTCCAGATGCTGATAGAGCTTGCTATAGGCCTTGATCAGGCTCTTTTCCACATCCTCTCCGACCAGAAAGCGGACCACGGTCAGGGCCTTGCCGTCCATGGCCGTGGAATAGACGTATTCCACTCCCGAAATCTCCCACAGCATCTTTTCCATGGGTCCGACGACGCGCTTTTCGATCTCTTCCGGCATGGCGCCGGGCATTTCGACCATGATGTCGATCATGGGCACGATGATCTGCGGCTCTTCCTCGCTCGGAGTGCGCAGCACGGCAAAGACGCCGAGAAAAATGGAAAAAACGATGATGAGCGGGACGAGCTTGGAGTCCACGAAGCTCGAAGTGATGCGGGTCAAAAAATCGTGGTTGTGCGCAGGGTGATTCGACATGGGCTACTCCCGGACCAGCCGGTCGCCTTCGCGGGCCACGGCGGGCGCGCTGAGGACCACCTCGTCGTCCGGGGAGAGGCCGGACAGCACCTCGACCAGGATCTCGGCCCCTGTGGGCGCCGTGCTCAGCTGGTCCGTCCCGGTCTGGAGGATGAAGGTCTGCCCGTCCAGTACGGCTTTCTGATAGACGCCGCCGATTTTTACGATGCGCAGTCGCAGCGTGGATTCGTCGTCGACGATGAGCGCCGTGGTCAGTTCCCCGCGCGGCCTCAAGGCGGAGTGCGGGACCAGCAGTTTTTTGGCCGTGCCCACGGGTACGCAGATCTTGCCGTACATGCCGGGGCTGGGCGTGGAGTCCAGGGCGGCCTTGACCCTGAAGGATCGGCTGGCGGGGTCCACCTGGCCGATCACGGCCGAGAGGGTGGTCAGGAACGGAGCCTCGGACAGGGACGGAATGAGCGCGACCACGTTCATGCCCTGTTCGATGCGCCCGAGCAGGGATTCGTCGGCCTGGGCCACGAGGTCGAAGCCGCTCTTCAGATCATCCACCTCGGCCAGGGGTGTTCCGGCCTGTACGAACGATCCAAGGTCGACATGGCGGCGGGTCAGCACCCCGCCCAATGGGGATGTCACGGTGCTGTATTGCATCAGCGCGCGGATTTCAGCGCCCTGGAAACCGGCGGCGCTGGACTGTGCGGCCATGGCCTTTTCCTGACTGGCCAGGGCCTCGTATTCGGCCTGGGCCCGGTCCACATCGTCGCGGCTCACGGCTGCCTGGCGCAGCAGTTTTTGCATGCGCTCCAGGGTGGCCTTGGCCTGGGCCTTGCGCGCCGCCAGCGCCTTGCTCTCCAGCCCGGCCTGTCCGGCAGTGGCGCGCATGCTTTTTTCGCGCTGCTGCAGTTCGGCGTCGTCGATGCGCAGGATGATCTGTCCCGCCGTGAGCACATCCCCTTCCCTGGCCAGGATTTCAGTCACGGTGCCGCTGGTCTTGCTGGCCAGGGTCACACTGTTGCGCGACTCGACCTGTCCGGGGAGGCTCCTGCATTCGTGCGCCTCAGTCCGGGCCAGGCGCAAAGTCTGAGCCTTTATTGTTCGTGGTTCGGCCTTGGAGGGGGCGTCGCCCTGGCTGCATGCGGCAAGGAACAGAAGGATTATCAAAAACAGGGCGGGTCGGAGGGATGGATGCATGATGGGTTCCCCGTGGTGAAGGTGTGTCTTGTCGTTTGTATACCCGGGAGTGAGCGGAATTCAACCTCCGTTCGACGGATTTGTTATCTTGAGCGGGTTTGTCGGAAATGCCCCCGCCTTTGTACGCTTTTTCTTGAACAACCCATGTTCAGATCTGTTTTATCATAAATCCGATAATGTGGCTCGAAGAGCTGGTCTTCCGGGGCGTGGTTCTTCGGGATTTCGTATTTAAGGAAGATTGGTCCGCGTGCCTCGATACCACGGGTGTCTTCCCGAAGTGTTTTTTTTCATGGTTTGCTTCCGAATGGGGAACCATGGCGTACCGCGTCTTTGGCGTCGATTCCGTATGACTCTCGGCCTTTCGCGGGCCTTTTTCACCAGAATCATGCCGCGAAAGTACATATTTCCCCGAATTTTTCTGATGCTGCGATACTGGCATAATGAACCAAAAACTTTCGCCGTGACACGGCGCAGGGAGGTTCAATGCGGCATCCGACAGCAGACAGTTCCTGGTTCACCTTCGAGACCCCCGCCATTCCCGGCTTCAGAGTCTATGCCTTCTCCGGCGTCGAGGAAATGCATCGCCCCTACGAGTTCGGGATCGAACTTGTCCACGACCTCGACAACCTCGATTTCGCCGCGCTTCTGGGCCGGACCGCCTGCCTGTCCATCCGGGACAAGAGCGGCGGCGTGCGGCATGTGCACGGCGTCATCCACCGCTTCCGGCAGCTGCACACGTCAAACCAGCGCACCCACTACCGTTGCCTGCTCGTACCCAGACTTCATTTTCTGAATCAGGTCACGGACCACCGCATCTTCCAGAACATGAACGTGACCCAGGTCATCGAGCAGATCCTGAAAGAGCAGAACTTCACGGGCGACTCCTTCGCTTTCAAATGCTTCTTCGACTACGCGCCGCGCGAGTACTGCGTGCAGTACGGCGAAACGCACCTTCATTTCATCTCCCGCCTCTGCGAGGAGGAAGGCCTCTATTTCTACTTCGATCACTTCAAGGACCGGCACGTGCTCTGCTTCTCGGACATGCCGGACGGCCCTCGGATCGAAGGGGAAAGCCTGGTGCGCTTCCACCCCGGCGCCGGGACCGAGACGGATACGGCCACCGTGCGCAGCATCGAGATGGACCGGGACATCCGCAGCGACTCTTTCACCTTCAGGGAGTGGAACTTCGAGAAGACGCGTCTGGACCTGCAGGTCAGGCTGGCCGAGACCGACCCCGTCAAGGCGCCTGTCCCGGTGGGCATGAACCTGGAGCAGTACCGTTACCCGCACCTGTACCAGTTGCAGAAGGACGGCAAGCGCTATGTGAACCTCGAACTCCTGCGCAATTTCAGCATGAGCGCCTGGGTCGACGTGACGACCGATGTCTCTCGGATGACGCCGGGATACGTGTTCGAACTCTTCGAACACCGCCGACAGGACTACAATGCGAAATGGTGGGTGGTCCGCGTTGAGCACCGGGGTGAGCAACCCCAAGTCCTGGAACACGAGGCCCCGGACCGGGGCATGATGTACGGAGCAAACGTGCGGGCCATCCCCAATACGACCCGCTTCATACCTGCTTCGGACCATCCCAGGAACCCCATCTACGGGGTGCAGACGGCCATTGTCACGGGGCCCGACGGGGAGGAGATCTTCCCGGACCAGTACGGCCGCGTGAAGGTGCAGTTTCACTGGGACAGAGAAGGGCGGCGCGACGAGAACACCACCTGCTGGATTCGTGCCTCCCAGGGCTGGGCCGGAGGACAGTTCGGAACCATGGCCATCCCGCGCATCGGCCAAGAGGTGCTGGTCACCTTCCTGGAAGGCGACCCGGACCGCCCCGTCATAACGGGCCGGGTCTTCAACTCCGCGAGCCCTGTGCCCTACCCCCTGCCCGCAAACAAGACGCGCACGGTCTTCAAGTCCATGTCAACGCCTGGAGCCGAGGGCGAACCACGCGGGTTCAACGAACTGCGCATCGAAGACAAGAAGGGCCAGGAAGAAATCTACGCCCACGCGGAAAAGGACGTGAACGTCTACGTCAAGAACGACTGGAAGGAGCACATCCTGCACGACCAGCACCGCACCATCGACAATTTCTCGTACTCGCTGGTCAAGGGCGAAGACCATCAGACCGTGCACAAGGATCGCAAGGTCGAGCTGCTGTCGGACGACCACCTGACGGTCAAGGGCAACAGTCATCGCAAGATCACCGAAAAATGGCTGGTCCGGGCCGGGGCCGAGACGCACCTCAAATCCGACATCAAGACGGTCTTCGAGGCCGGCACGGAACTGACCATCAAGGCCGGCGGCAGCTTCATCAAGATCGACCCGTCGGGGGTGACCATCAACGGGGCCAAGATCAAACTCAACTCCGGGGGCAGCCCTAGGTCGGGATCGGGGGCGAGGCCGCTGCTGCCTGGCGATGCGCGTCTCCCAGAAATCGAAGAAGCTTGGCGCCTCGATGGTGACGAGCTTTCGGCCCTGCAGGACTCATCGTCCGGGTCCAGGCGGATCGGCATGCCTTTCTGCGCTACCTGCGCACCACTCACGGAGGAGAAATGAGTATGCCGAACGAGAATGATCTCTGCATTTTCAGCAAGCTCTCGTCGCACGATCTTGCCGCCATGTTTGCCACCGCCCGGCAAAACGGTCTGTACATTGACGCCATTGTCGCCGTCGATGCGACTGTGCAGATGCTTGACGACTATTATTCCCTGAAGGGCAATGACGCCTTTCATCCCCTGCTCAAGGATACTCCGTACGCCGCACTTTGGGCTTCGATGCCCTACCTGAACCGGCTTGGGTCGGATTCCAGACTCGAAACCTATCTCATTGCCGAACAGTCGGCTTGGGGATTCTTTGCCGTCACGGCGGCAAGTGAACAGGCGCATTGCGGCCACTGGCGGAGTCTGTGCGAAGTCCTTCTGCCTTCGGGCATGAAATCGTTCTTCAGGTTTCAGGATCCTGGAGGATTGGAAAAGTTGCTTACGACCTTCAGCGACCAGGAACGGGGCTGGTTTCTTGGGCCTGCCGCGCGTCTGCTCATCCCAAGTCGAAATCATGACGGGGAGAGGGTGTGGCTGGATGTCCCGAATCCAGTCTTGTCCGGGCGCACGGAGCGCGAGGTGGCAGATTTATACCGGCCGGCTTCGGGCCGTCCCTGGTGGGAAGTCAGGGAGGAACATCTGGAAGGCATGGCGCAGGAAAACCGAGCGGCTCTCATCTACAACCTTTCCCAGGATCTCAAGGAACAAGCGCCCGTTACGGCGTCACTGGCGGCGGAGTATTACGGCTCGCTGGAAACGGCGGTTGGGGAATATGTGGATGCGGCTATGGAATACGGGTTTGCGGACGAGACCCATATCTACATCTTTCTTCGTTTGTGCCTGACCATGCCTTTTGGCGCTCAAAGGGGGCGTGCTGTTCAAGAAGCGATGAGAAACGCTTCCCAGGATCCCATCTCGGCCATCGACCAACTCCGCATACTGACTCTGCTGAAAGGAGAATCAAGATGATCATGCAAACCAGGGTGTTGCGGATGAACCTTATGGCAGGAGCGGTATGATGAAAAAACCGATCCGGGTAATTCTTCTTCGACACCCAGTTGATCGTGCTGCGTGACGACGGGATAGAAGTGGCTCAGTTTATTTGAACAGATTCGCCTGATTTTTAGGTGGAATCTCCGCCATTCTTACATCGCCATTTTTACCAGGGGCATCTGTTCGGCA